>NZ_JBHYGG010000063.1:0-17900 GCF_051859125.1 Gemmata sp. | reverse complement strand
ACTGCATGATGTTTCCCAATGTGGCGTTCATGCTGCACGTTTGCGATCCCGCCCACTTGCACTCAGCGTTGCGATCGCGCATGATACGACAACCGTGCAACTATGACATGGAGAAACCATGGGCGAGGCGAGCGAGAAAGGGAAGCGACTTGAAGATGCTGTCAGCGCAATTGAGCAATGTATCCTTCAAAGAGTTCCAGGCTATAGCGATAAGACTTTTCGCATTTCAAGTAAGAAAGTGGTTGCGGTAGATGGGGTGCGACACGAGATAGATGTCTATGTCGAAATCGATATTGGCCCTAGCTATTCAACTCGATTTATCTTCGAGTGCAAGAACTGGAAGGATAAAGTTAACAAGAATGAGATAATCGTCTTCTCCGAGAAGATCGATGCAACACGAGCGCAAGAAGGAATCTTTGTTGCTCGATCGTTTACTTCCGATGCTGAGGCCCAAGCCAAGAAAGACCCGCGCATTACCCTGCGGATCGCGACCGAACAAGATCTCGCATCGCGACCTGTCCCAGTTGAGTTTCACGTTTTGCGGCAGGATCTCTCCACCGCCCAGATCACCTTGTCTCTGCACGGTGAAGCTGACAGGGGCGGATTGGATCTGGAAGTTCCAGTTCTCACTGGAGGCCAATCAACAACTCTCAAAGAGTATACAATAGCCTGGGTGCTTGAAACTTGTAATCAACGCCTTGCATCGTTCGCGTCAGCGGACGCAGTTGAAGGCGTGTACGATTTCGAGGCGTCTTCTGTTCGTCACTTCAAGCCCAATGAACTGACAGTGAGCGGGGATGGTATTCTTCGTGGCGAACTCAACATCCGGTTTAAAGTCGAAGTGGTTCGGCCGCCAATCGTTTCCCATTTTGTGATCGAGAATCGCGGGCGCACCTACACTTACGCGCCGGTGCAGGTCGGTGAGGGCCAAATTGAGACGAGGTTTGTTTCCTCACAGTGAACGAACAGCATTTGAGCATCACGCGACATCGAGTATCCGCCCCAACGCGCCAGCATCGCACCCCAGCCGCTCCGCAAGCCCCGCGTCTGTGAGCCCTGCGGCGCGTTGGTACTGCCCGAGCACGTGGGCCAGGCACGCGGGGTCGTCAGCGACGCGGGCCGCGAGGTGAGCCAGGGCGGGCGAGGGTGCGGTGACGAGCCAAACGAGAGTTTCCGGACCAGCGGGGCGAGCTCGAAAGGAAACGACAGGATGTCGGAAGGCTACCGTGATTGCGTCTTGGTGATCGGATGGTTAGCATGACGGGCTAATATGTGCAGAAATGATGCCCTTGGAGGTCGTGATGCCCGGCAAGAACAAGAAGCAACCACCAACCCATCAAACGTCACCTCAACTACCAACTCCCGCCCCCACAACGCCGCTTGAGTCGCCCCAGCATAAGCCAAGGTGGGATCGGTCCGACACCATCTCTGTAATTGCGCTAGTTTTTAGCTTCGCTTCAGCAGTTTTCGCAGGCTTTGCATGGAACGAGTCCGTCACAGCCAACAACCTTACCAAGATCAGTCAGGACCGCGGTTCGGGCAAAGTGCAGGCGCTATTCGATATTGTCAGTGACAACCTCGGGAAGCCCGCAACACCATCAAGATTCATCCGGAAGAAGGATGGCTACGAAGAGAACGTGTTTCGTGTCGAAAGCGTCGATGAGTTGATGGCGTGGTCGCCCCGTGTCAGGATCAAGAACACGGGATCTGAGCCTATCGACGTGATCAAGGTTGATGTCACGCATTTGGAATGCGAGAAATACGGCGTCGGAGTGAAGCAGATTTTTCCTCTTCCGCGGTACTTCTACGATTCTACCAACTACGAATTAACAAGCTTCGGAAAGCTAATGCCTGGACAACTCGCCGATATAGTTTTTACACCATTAGTGTTAAGTCTCATGACTCGTCATGACTGGAAGGACTTCCCAGATAAGGACCGCAAGAGCACCTGCCGCGTCGAGGTCCTCTGTCGCCTTGTTGGATCTCAGAGTTACGATCAGATGCCTCGCGACAAGTTGCGACTTGTGGAGTTTCATTGGCGGCCGGCGGGATTTGAGCAGAACGCTAAATACGTCAAGGAGTGTTTAGAGATCAAACCTCACGTTGTGATTAGTGATGATAAGAGTTCTGCAGCTAAACCCTCGAAGTGACGCGGGCCGCCCGGCACTGTACCGAGCGGCCCGTCTGCCCCGCACCACCGAGGCAGGCACCACGTTCGCGCTCGCGACGGTCAGCGTCTCAGCATGAAGTCGAGGTACTGGATGTACGCGGCGTCGGTGCCGCTCGCGGCGGCCGGCGTGTACCCCTGCTGCGATCCACTCTGCACCGCCGCGGGCGATCCCTGCCCCGTCGCCATCGCCCTGGCCTGCTCCCCGGTGTACGTCACCCCCGGCACCAGCGCGGCCGCCAGCCGCAGCACCTCCTCCGTCGCGCCGGCGTCCTTGAGCACGTTACGAGCACCCTGGAACACGTCGGGCATGGCCTGCCCGGTCATCTCCTGGTATCGCTGCTGGAGCGTGTCGAGATCCTCGCGGTCGTACACCCCCCCGTAGGCTTCGCCGGCCCACTCGTTCACGAGGATCCCCGCGGCCTGCGACATCCCCACGACGACGAGTTCGATCGGCGAGCCCTGGTGCGCGATGACGGTGTACCCCTCCTGGTTGTCGGCGCTGATTTGGATGCTGTGGACGTCGAGCCCGCACCGCCACGCAACGACCGCGTGCGCGGATTCATGTAAGAAAATCGTCGCGGGCAAGTTGTTCAGGTCGATCGGCATGACGTGGTTCCTCTGGGTAGTGGGCGGTGTGGTCCGGGGACCTGGCCCGCGTGTTGTGGTCAGAACTTCAGCGCGTCGGCGGCCGCGAGCACCTTCGCCATCGCGAACTTCAGGTGGTAGGCCACGGTGGACGTGTTGACGCCACGCTCGCGGGCCAGGGAACCCATCGACTCGCCGTCCGCATGGTGCCTCAAGAACAACTCCCGGCGCGGCTCGTCCAGCACGTCGAGCAGCCTCACCGCGGTCTCGACATCAGCCCACTGCTCCTCGGCGTCGGCCACCACTTCATCGAACGGCGGGCCAGGAGCAGGTACATGGCGGCACTCGTTCGGCCCGTGAACCTCGAAGCTCGTGGGGCTCCGGGTCTTCTCCTTCGCAACGACAGCCTGGCACTTCCGCGCGACGCAGATCGACAACCAGACTGCGAACCGCATCCGCGTCCATAGTTGCGGCCCCTTTCGCACGTAGCACTGCGCGCCGGTGAAGAGCGCGAAGTTCGCCGCGCTCACGAACTCGGTCTCCAGGTGCGGGTACGTCCTGGCTCGCTCCAGCGCGAACCGGCGGGCGACCCGGTGGAACGTGACGCACAGCCCCTCGACGGTCGGCGGTTCGGTGTTGGTGTCGGGACACATCAATCACCCCGCCGCGGTCCTGAGTGCGCGCAGCGACCTGTACACCGTGTCCCGCACGGCCTGCGCGGTCACACCCGTCTCGGCGGCGATCTCCCCGGCCGTGTCGTCGCAGACGTACCGGGTCACGAGCGCCCGCCGTTCCGGGCTCAGCGTGCCGAGCAGCCCGTCGAGCCGCTCCACCTCGTCGGCCCACTCCGCGGCGTCGGCCGGGTCAGGGTGACGGCGGTCGGCGGCCAGGTCGACGAGCGGCACCTCGGCCCCGTCGTCGGCCTGGACCGTTCGCGACCCGAAGGCCGTGGGGTTCTGCCGCCGCTCCTGCGCGATCCGTTGGTTCAGAAGCCTCCGAACGCACAGGATCACGAACGTCGGGAACTTGATGACCTTCGCCCGCTCGGCCTGCCACCCTGACGCGGCCCGCCACAGGGACAACATCGCGTCGGAGGCGAAGTCGTCTGCGAGCCAGGGGTAGACGGCCCCGCGCCGCCGCGCCATCTTCATGGCCAAGGGCGTGTATCGCTCCGCCAGCGCGGCGGGGTCGCGGTCGGTCACGGGGTCGGGTGTGGTTGGTGTTGGGTTCATCACTTGGCCCGCATCCCGTTGAGGACCGCGGCCCCGATGTTCGCGGCGAGCTTCCCCTTCTCACCGAGCACCGCCTCCTTTACCACCTTCAACGTGTCGAGTTGCTGCTGTGGGATGTTGTCCGAGTACCCGAACATCTGGCTGGCGTCGGCGACCATGAACGCGCCCTTGACCGAAGCCGCGTCGAGTACCGGGCGGGCCGCCGCGAGTTCCGCCATTGCTGCACCGAAGTCGCCGCCCCCGCCGAAGTTGCCGGCCGCGCCCGGACCGTCGCGCGGTGCCAGGGCAACAGCACGGAGCGCGGCAAGGTCGGCCTTTGCAGCCTCGAGGTCGGCTTGCGCCCTGGCGATCGACCCGTCCGGGTCCGTCTTGAACTTCTCGTTGATGCCGTCGGTCATCGCGAGCGCGAGCATGTTCCCGACGTCGTTGCCGAAGAACGGGGCCAGGACCCCGGCGTACATGCTGGTGCGGGGGGGCGGCACCGCGGCGCGAACGGCATCGGCCATGTCGAGGACCGCCCGGGCGAAGTCGGGCGTGCCGGCCGCCGGGTCGACGGGCATGCCGAGCATCGCCCCGAACAGGCCCACCCCGTCCTTGATGGCGTCGTCGAGGTCCCCGGCGGTCTTGATCTTGCCGGCGGCCTCCCACGGCTTCAGCACCGAGCCCTCGAACACCTCGGCCGTCTTGTCGCCGATGGCCTTCGCGAGTTTCCACGGCGCGGAATTCTCGATCTTCTTCGCCATCTCGTGGAAGTCGCGCAGGAAGCCTTCCTTGAACCCCACCCACTTCTCGGTCCAGAACAGCACGACCTTTTGCCACTCCAACTTAAGCCCGGCCGCGCCGATCGAGAACGCCAGGCCGAGGTCGCCCTTCGCGATCGCCGCCGTGATCCCCTCCCACGACTGCTGGAACGTCTCGTTGAGTTCGCGGAACCCGGCCTTCAGCGGTCCGAGGCTCTCGACGATGCCGGCGAAGAACGCCCGGCCCTTCTCGGTCTGGGTCGCGAACGCGGCCCCGAGCGCGAGCACCCCGACTGCGGGGGACATGAGCAACCCGATGGTGCCGAGCAACAACTTCGCGGGCAGCAGGACGGCACTCATCGCGGTCCCGGCCAGGGTGAACGCCACGCCGAGCCCCACCAGCGCGCCACCCGCGGCGATCACCCCGACCGTCACGCCGGCGATGGTCGCGACGACGTTCTGGTTCTCCGCGGCCCACTGGCGGGTACCGGTGGCCAACAACGTCACGAAGTCCGACACGGTGGCCAGCGTCGGCGCGAGCGCGTCGCCGAACCCGATGACGAGCGACTCGACGGAGCCCCGGAGCCGGCGCATCGAGCCCCCGAGCCCGGCGTCCATCGCATCGGCGGTCCGCCGCGCCTCGCCCTGGCTGTTGTGGATCTCGTCCGCGAGTTGGCGGATGCTCTTGGCCCCCTTGCCGATCGCCGACGCCCCGGTCAGTCCTTGGAGCCCGAACACGTCTTCAAGGGCGACGGCCTGGTCCGCGCGGCCGAGCCCGGCCAGCGCGTTCCGCACGTCCTCCAGCACGTCGACCATCGGGCGGAAGTCCCCCGCGGCGGTCCGGCCGGTGACCCCCAACTGGTTGAGCTTCTGTTCCCCGGTGGCGATGGACTGGCCGAGCCGGCGGAACATCGTGCCGGCCATCTCGCCGCGGATGCCCATCTGCGCGAGCCCGCCGAGTACCGCGAGCGTGTCCTCAAGGCTCACGCCGAAGTCGGCCGCGATCGGCCCGGCGAACTTGAACGACTCGCCGAGGTCCTTCATGTTGACGGCCGACGCGTTCGCGGCCTTCGTCATCGCGTCCGTCACCCGGGTCGCGTCCTCGGCCCGGAGTTGGAACCCATTGAGCGCGACCCCGAGCACCTCGGCGGCCTGGGTCGCGTCGGTCCCGGTGGCGCGGGCCATGTTCAGGACCGCCCCCGTCATCACGTTGATCTGGTCGGGCTTGAACCCGGCGGTGCCGAGCTCGCCCATCAGCTTGGCGACCTCGCCCGCGCCGAACCCGCTGGTGCGGCCGAGTTCCAGGGCGGTGTCACGCATCCGCTGGAGTTGGTCCGCGGTCGCCTCGGCCCGCGCGCCGGCCGCGCGGATGGCGTCATCGAAGTCCACGAACGTGGCGACGACCGGTTTGAGGGCCGCGGCACCGAGACCGCCAGCCGCCGCGCCGACGCCGATCATGACCTTGCCGACGCGCTGCATCTTCTGTTGGAGCGACCGCCACGACTTCCAAAAGGCGTTGTCGTTCATGAACACTTCGATGAACGCCCGGCCGGCGCGGATCGCGCCCGACGAACCGCCCCCACCCCCACCGTCGCCCCCGAGTCCGGCCATGACGGCACCTTGTGTTAGCGTTTGAGAAGGGACGGGACGAGGAACGGCTTCGCGTGAGCGGCGCGGCCGAACTTGGAGTCCGGGAACAACCTCGCGACCCCGACGAGAACGATCACGCTCGCCACCTGGAGCACGTCCGCGGTGCGGCCCCGGCCGGCCATGAGGGTCGCGAACGCTTCCGGGCTCACGGCGTACTCGACGGCCTGCTCGTGACACGCGAGGTACACGAGCGAGCCCAACCGCTCGACGTCGCCGGCCACGGTGTCGATCAGGACTTTGGGCTCGCGTCGGACGAGCCTGGCAACGTCCACCCCGATGAGTTTCGCGCGTCGGACGAACGCCGCGTCAACGACCGGCCGCCAGACGTGGCCCGCGTCGTCGGTGACCGTCTCGGGGCTCGGGATGGCGGCGGTGTCGGGCACGGGTGCGGACCTCGGCGCGGGTGGCGGGGACGGGTAACGGTGCCGCGACTCAGGGCACGAGCAGCGCGGCTTCGGCCTCGCGGATCTCCGCGTCGAGCCGCGCAACTTCGGGCTGGAGTACCTCGGCGATCACCCGGCGGTGCGCGCGGATGCTGTCCTGTTCCCGCTCGGCGATCTGCTTCGCCTCGCGGCGGTGCCGCTGCTCGTCGGCACGGGCTCGCTCCACGTCGATCTGTGTGCCACCGAACGGGCGAACGTGCTCATCCCGATCCGGCGGCACCGGGTTGAGGCTCAGGACTCGCTCGCACTCGGCGAGCGCGGCGCACCGCTCGTTGATTTCGCCGAAGATCCTGTTCCGCTCGATGTGGATGTCCGCGATGCGGGATTTGAGTTCGGGGGCGGCACTGTCCTTGAGGTGGAACACCGCGCTCTCGACATCTCGGACGGCTTGCGCGGCGGCGTCGAGCTCGGCCTGGGCAGCGGCAACCCGAGCGTTCCGGGCGGCGATGGCGGCCTTGAGTTCGGCGTTCTGCTTCTCGCGGAGCCGCGCCAACTCGAGGTCGCCGGACTCGGTGACGGCCTGCACCTTGTCCATCGCGGCGCGCTGAGCCTGCTCGACGGCGGGGGCAGTCGCGGCAACCTCGGCGGCCCGGCGACGCTCGACGAGGCGGTCAACGTCGGCCACCAAATCCCGCATCGTCTTCCGGGCGAGGGTGACGATCTCATCGACCTCGCCCGGATCGAGTTCGGCGTCCTGGCCGGCCAGGGTCTGAACGAGGAACTCGTACCTCCGCTGCCGCTCGGCCCGGAGCGATTGCACGTCCAAAACGACATCGGCGACGGTCGGCATGGGAACTCCCGTGGGACGCGGTGGCACTGCACTCTGTCAGTGTTCGCCGATCCTCACGGGAGCGCAAGAGATGACGTGGGCCAGGTCAGGAAACCGTGCCGGGGTCCGGCACACTATCTCCGGTCCGGCTCACGGAAACGATCTTCTCGTGCTTCACGAGGCGAGCTTTGCACCCTGCACATCGAAGGTACACGACCTTCAGGTTCGGGGCCGGCCGCCGGCGCGAAGTCGAGATGAACCTGACCCCCTTGCACAGGGGGCAGGACAACCCGCGGGGGCGCGGGGCGGGCGATGCCGGTGCGGCGGCGCTGCTCATGCCTGCACCTCGGTGTCGCTGGCCAAGGGGACGGGATCCGCCGCGACCTCGAGTCCCGCGTCCGGCGCGGCCGTCACCTCGTCCTCGGCCTGCTCCTGGTCCGGCGACGCTGGCACCGGCTCAACGGCCGCGGGCTTCCCCTTGGCCTTCTTTGCGCGCTTCGGTTTCTCCGGCGGGACCAACTCGTCGGAGATCTTCACACCCTCGGCGGTCAACTTGACGTGTGCAAGCCGCCCGCCGGACGTCGTAATCTCCAGCACCCCGCGCGCTTCCAGCTTGTGGCACGCACGGACGTACCGCGTCCTGTACTTCTCAGGCATCCTCTCCCCACCCTCGCCTACGAACCACTGCGATGGCTGATAGCGCGGTCCGTACTGCACCTCGTCGTCGTGGTCCCGCCTACTCCATGTCTGCCACTTCGGCGGAGCGGGCCGCTCGGCAATGTGCCGCATCCGCAGCGCGCACGCCACGATCAGATCACGTTCCTCCACGCTGTACTGCTCACCGGTCCTCATGGCGTGTGTCCCTCTGGGTTAACGTCTGGCTGGGTCAGTGTCTGACGATGAAACAAACAATGTCAATAGTTGCGACAGTTCCCGGGGTGGTGCTGGACGTTGGGAATCGTTCCAAGGACCCGAAGAACGTCACTTCGACGGTTGGCTGAGCGTCGGGTGAGGCGACGCATGATACAAGTTGTGTGCGAGTATCAGGTTAGTCTCACACCCATTCGTGCCGTTGTGGCGGTGGTGGCCGCAACACGGGCGACCGGCGACTGATGTTGTGGACCGCGTTGAGGCTGTCGGGCAACCGCTCGCACTTGAACCCGAGGTGCAGCGCCGCGGCGATGAGAGCGCCGTTCGGGATGTAGATGTGGTAAGCGCCTTCGTAGTGTCGCTCGACGCGGTGTTTGAGTGAGTAGCTGTTCGCTCTCGGGTCGCAGGTGCGGCGGGTGGTGCAGGCCGCGAGAAATGCCACGCACGCGCCGAACTCCGTGGGCCGGTTGAACAGCGTGTCCCGCCAGATCCGGAACCGGTCGCTGGTGTCGTCGCGGCCGATGCGGTATCTCGACCTGCCCGGGATCGGGACCGGGTAGCCCACACCGTCCACGGTCAGGAGGGGTTCGTGGTCCGCGGCGGCGGCGAGCCAGGACGAGACGGTCTCGGGGTAGTCGCCGCACCAGTCCACGAACGCGAGCTTGCGCGACACGTCGAGCGGCTCGGCACGGACCGCGGCCAGGAGGATGTCACCGTCGGTGCGGCGAGTGGCTGCGGTGGTGGTCATGGTCGCCTCGCTGAAAGTGAACACGTTGTCAGTGGTGGGATACTGGGATCGGGTGGGATAACTCGGCTGACTTCGCACGCGTGCGTGCGGGCAGGCGTGCGCACCCGCGTAGCTTGAAACATCCCACCCGATCCCAGTATCCCACCACTGATATCTTGTACACCATGTGTGTACAATTGCCTTGACCAATTCAATCGGGCAGAACGGTAGATGCGGCATAGTCGTTGCGGGCGACCCACTTCACCAACCCATGGTGCTGCTTGCCGCTCGTCTCGATGAACATGCCCCCCAGACGGCGGTTCTTGTACATCCGGAACTTGTACCCGAGCCCGCCGGCCTTCTTCGCGTGCGTCTCCTCGCCGGTGAGTGCGTCCACGGCGTCGCGTAGGTCGTCGAGCGTCGTGTCCTCAAGAGCGGATGGGCTGAACAACTTCTTCACGACCTGATTCGCTGTGAGCCCGTCGTGGTTCGGGTCGATGCGGTCCCAGCCGGCCAGAACCGATTGCAGCGCGCCGAGGGTCGGGTTCGCAGACTCCCGCAACTCGCCCTTCGTTTCGATCGGGTCGGGGAGGCCGACCCAAACCAACGCCCCCCGGATGATCCTGGACCAGCCGATGTAGTCGCCCCACGGCTTCAGGTTTGACGCAGGACAGCCGTTCCGGATGTACGCCGTGAGAATCGTCAGGGCGGCCGCCACGAGCCGCGGGCGCGACTCCTGAACCCAGGACCGCAGGTCCGCGTGGACGAACCCTTGCCGCTCGTCGGGTTGGTCCTCACCGGACACCATGCGTGTGTGAACGATCCGGCGCGCAATGTCCCCGACGACTTGGGGGTTGTTTCCGGTCGCGTACCACGTTGCCACCAGCGGGGCGACGACGTGGGAGTTCTTCCCAAGCTCGCGGTCCTTCCAGGTGTCGCTGGTCAGAGCGATGCACAACGGGCGGTTCCCGAAACGGCCTTCAACGTTGTCGAACAGAACCATCCGGTCGCCCTCATCGGCGATGGCCGTGATCCGCTTCCGCATCTCGTTGGGGTCGTGAACGTAATCCGAGGTGGCGAAGTTCTTGCCGGTGATGATGAGGGCGATCGTGTTGGCCACCAGCGACTTGCCGACGCCAGGTGAGTTCGCGTCGAACAGGAACAGCGGGGCCGGGCCACGGAACGCGAACCTCGCGAACGGGGTCAAGAGCGCGGCGAGCCACGCGGCCCGGTATGCGTCACGCGAGAACGGGAAGTCAGCCACAACGTGTAAGAGATCCCGGGCCGCTTGCGACGCCTCCGTGTGCCCGGGTTCGGCCGGGATCTCGATGGCATTGAGCAGTGCGGACCCGGCCACGAGATAGAGCGCCGTGGCCGGGTCGTAGCCCGGGTTAGCCAGTACCGAGCCGTCGGGGCGAACGACCGGATGGTCCACGATGGCGTGAAGTGGTCGCAACCCTGGCCAGCGGCCGCGATCAAGAACCGCCTTCACGAGTGGGTCGGGCGGGGTTGCCGGAACATCCTGTCGGGCGGCGTCCGAGCCGGTCTCCTTCACGAAGTTCACCACGCGGGTGAGTCGGTCCCGGAGGGTCGCCTGCGAGACGGGAACGATCCGCGTCGAGGTGTCCCGCCAGATGTGGTTCTCTTCGCCGGCCTCCGCGTCGATTGTGCGGACCAATTGTCCGCCCCGATGAAAGACATCAGGAAGGTGCCGCAGCGCGGCCGCGGCGGCGTCGTTGGCAAGGTACTCAACCTCGGTAAGGCGGACCCGGGCACGGTGTGTATGCCCGCTGTTCCTGGTTTGTTGCGGCGGGGTCGGTTCCGGCGTCAACGGAGCAGGTTCGGGCGGGACCGGGGGCGTGACGGGGTCGTACCCGAGCAGGCCGGGGATAATGAGGTCGGCCGGGTGGGGTCCGGTGCGGGTGGACGACTTCCCCGGCGTGTAGCCGTCGCGGTCGGCGTCGCGCAGGTGACCGCGGGGCCACGGCGCGCCCTTAGGGTCCATCGCGTCGCGGCACTTCTTCCGCAGTTCCGACTCGGACCACGGCGGCTGGCACCGCGGGTTGTAGTGGGCCGCGAGGATCTCGTACCCGACGTCCTCGCCGAGGTCGAACCCCCAGCAGACGACACGGGCCGCCTTCATTGCCGCAGTCGAGCCGCGCGAACCCGAGACGGCTTCGGGCAGGGTCGCGAGGTAGGACACGGTCCGCTCGATGACGGCCCCTTCGTCCTGGCCGGCATCGTGGTGGCGGCTCGTGGTCGCGGCGGCCCGGGGCCGGGGCTCGTAGTGTCCGGTCGGGCTCGCAGCGTCGAGTAGGTTCTGCACCTCGCTCGGCAGCGGCGGCCACGTCCCGTTTGGGCTCGCGGCGTCGAGTTGAGCTTTGAGGTACGGCGGCAGCGTGGCCGGGTCGGAGCCGCGGTTTGCTGGGGGCGTCCAGGAAGCGCCCGGGTTGATGTCGTCGATGAGCTTCTGGACGTACACCGGCACCGGCGGGTCAACCTCGGCCCGAATGAAGGTTGAGAGGCGGGCGTTGCTCGGACAGCGGGCCACGAAGTGGAACCCGGGGACGTCTTCACTGCGGTTCGCGCAGCCGAAGACGACGCGGTCTGCTTCTCCACCCGGGCAGGTTCCCGTGACGCCACACACGGGACATGGTTGCGGCGCACTTTCCTTGTCCCCGTGCGGGGAGTGTGGTAGGCTCACAGTACACCAAGATTTGAGTGAAGGATTCACGCGCACTGCCCGCGGTTGGCCCCGCGGGCGGCGTCGTTTTTGGTCACGCCTATTTCAGTTCGGCTGACCCAGCTTCCGGCGACCGCCCCTCAAGGGTCATGCGAAGAACCCACGCGGCGAGCTTCGGCTCAGTCGCGTCGGCGGCCATGCGGGTGAGCAGTTTGCCGATCTCGGATTGCGCGGCGGCGACGCGCTCGCGGTGGTCCTGGCGGCCGATCGGGCCGACCCCAGGGGCAGGGGGCTTAGCTCGCACGGCCGACCCCGGCCGCTTCCGGCAGCAAGTACCCGGCCTCGATGCAGGCCTGGCGGACAACCGGCGCATCCTTGCCGTCGAACAACACCGTCGCCGCGCCGAGTTGGACCGTCAGGAAGGGAACCTTCCGGTCCTTGATCAGACGCCGCAACTGGCTCTCCAGGACGCCGACCCGGAGCGCCATCCGACCAGTAGACAGCGGCTCGCTCATAACTCTCCTCCCGCGGTTTCGACCCGGTTCACAGTGACAGAGCACTGTCACACCGGAACCATACCAGACATTCCCGACCGCGGGCGGGAGCGTACCAATTGGGTTCGCCGAGGATGCGTACAGTGCTGAGATTTGTAGGCGATGGTGCGGAACGAAGACAAACCGGACAGGACGGACAGGGTAGCGAGTGTCGTCAGCGTCGCGAAGGTCACCAGTGTCATCACGGTCAACGGAAGTCCGCGTTCCACCGGCGGCCCAAAGTCGCGAGCACGGTCCGAAAGCGTTCGACATCGGCGGGAGCAAAATACAGTCGCTTGCCGATGGTCCACGCCCGGAGCCGTACCGACTTCCCTTCGAACTCGACCCCCTTCACGACGAACCGCTTGACCGTGGAGCGGCCCGCCGTGAGCATGGTGGCCGCATGAGCCAGGGAACACAGTTTTTTGGGATCGCACTCGCTGAGGAAGCGGTGAAGAGATGCCTTCGGGATTCGGGCACCGTTGATGGTGTTGAGGGCACGCAGGCGGAGTGGTGCTTTGCGGGCAGGGTGCTGAGCGCCAGAGGTGATGAGCGTGTTGACTTGCCGGCGGGACATCTCGAACCGCTTGCAGACGTCGGCGATCGTCACAACGGTGTTGGGGTCGAACTGCGACCACAGGCCTGTGAGTTGCGACGCGAGCGGCGGGCGGCGGGGCATGGTCGCCAAAGTGTGGGGAACAGGACCGGGCCGGGGAACATGGTCGCCCCCGGCCCGCGCGGAATCAACGCCAGTTGGTCAGGGCGACCGCCGGTCACCCGGACCCGCGGGGAACGGGCAGTTCATGTACACGTGCCCGATCACCACCGCCCGGAGCCGCTTCATCTTCCCCGGGCCGATGATGACGCGGAAGGATGCTCCGGTCGTACTCGCGAACATGACGCACGGTTGCTCCCGCCGGCCCCGCGACCACGAGCGGCGAAGGGACAGCACCCAATCTCCGCTCGGGCCGGGGAGGGTCACGGTCATCGCCTCCGGGCCGACGTCGACGCAGCGGAGGGCGTCGCGAACGGGCGGGTACGGGATCTCGCCGACCGCCTGGCGAACGTGGGCTTGCCAGTCGTCGGGTTCGGTGTCGGTGGTGTTCATTCGGCACCCCCTTCCGGCGCGACCTCTGGCAAATCGCCCCCGATCGTGCAAATGAAGTCTTGGAGGTGCCGGGCGAGTTCATTCGCCTGCTCAACGAAGGCTCCGAGGTAGTTCCCGCCGAACCGCGTCGAGTCCTTCGGGTCGGCCAGGCCGGCGGCGGCGAGGACATCACACCCCTCGTTGGGCCCAACGTTGTCGAGGAACACGATGACCCGCTCGTTCACCTCGCGGACCGCGCGCAGGAGCGAGAGCGCGTGCTGGTTCGGAGCGCTCCGGGCGAGGGCGCGTTGCCTCGCGTAGAGTTCGCGGATCGCCGTGGCGTCGTCCGGGTGAGTCGAGGACGTCGACGTCGGCGCAAGCGTGGGCGGGTTGCTGGTGGCGACCATTACCTAGACCCCCTTGGCGCGCGAGCCGCAGCCATCTGGATAAGTTCCTCGGCCATCTCCGCTTCCTGCTCGGCGGTCGGCAGTGTCAGGCTGCACGCCGCGCTGGTGAACTGTTCCAATGCCCACCGCAACCCGCGGCAGTCGTCGAGCAGGTTGTCCAGCACGCCGAGGCAGTGGTTCCCCTTGGCGTCGATCTCGGGCACGCCGAGCCGGACGAGCTTCCGCGTGAGAGCATCCCCGGCGTCACCGTCGAGGAGGTTCTCGATCATCAGCAGGAGGCACTCGGCCGTTGTGAGGATCTGGTGACCGCGCTTGTTCAGCGTCGAGTCGCGACGCGCGATGTACTCGGGGCAGCGTCTTCGCGGATTCGGCCGGGGCTTCGGCCGTGGGGCGGACGTGGCCGCGGGCTTGTGCGCCCTGGCTTCCGTGGCTACGATACCGTTCATTCGTTGCGACTCCTTCCTCACAGATGGGTGCGTGGCGATACCGGCCCCGGGGCAGTTCGCGCTCCCCCGGGGCTTCTTCGTTGAAACGGACAACTGCCGACCTTGTGCGTCGGGAAGACTAGCAGCATAATGCCACTTATGCAAGGCTATTCCCATCGCCCCATTGCCAGCCGTAAATTGCTGGCCGTAGGTTGTCACTCGCAGCCGAGGTTCACCCATGCCCACGAGCGCAGTGATGGCCGGAGGATTCGGTGTCAGGTTGAAGGTGCTTCGCGAACGTGCTGGTCTCACGCAAGAGGCGTTGGCCCGTCTCGCGGGGCTCAGCACCTCGTTCGTTTCCAAACTGGAGCAGCGCGACGTTGACCCGGCGTGGAGCACAGTGCGGGCGCTGGCAAAGGCTTTGAACATTTCGTGCGACACGTTCGCGGAAGAGGACGTTGACGACGAGACGCCCACTGAGAAGCACGCCCCGCGGAAGCCGAAGAAGTAGCGGCTTCACCCCGTCACGCCACCCGGAGCGCTCCCGGCTCCGGTTCCGCTGTCACCTCCCCACGCAGTTCGATCGGCTCCGGGAGCGGCACCTTGACCGTGAGCCGGACGCGGCGGATGCCCGCGGCCTCGGTCGCGTCTCCGACCCGCTCGGCGTACTCCGCGGCGAGTTCGTCGCCGTCCTCGTGGGCGACGAACTCGCCCTGGTCGTTGACCATCACCCACACCTCGATCTCCTGCATCGTGGCCATCGTCCCGCCCCCGCTCGTGTCGTGAAGGAGCGGCCGCCCGACGTGAGCGGCCCGCGTCGTCGTCTCACTCGTCCCCGTCTTCGTCCGGCCCGCTCATCGCGGCCGTCACCCCGGCCCCGGCCAGGATCACGCAGCCCACCACCCAGAACCCCGTCACCATCAGCACCACGCCGCACGTCGCCTGGATGAGTGCCCCGTACATTTCGCGTCCCCCGTGTGTGTCGTTCGGCCTTACACCTATATCATACACTACTCCGCACAGTTGTCAACACTACTCCGCACAGAATTTCTGGTTCACGTCCGGCCTGAATTCTCGGGCCACCCCACCCCAGAAGGACGGGGCTTCCGTGGCCCGCCCCGGTCACTTGGCCCACTTCCCGCCGCCGACGTACACCTTGAATCCGGCCGCCAGCACCGCCTTCGTGAGCAGGCGATTGCGGCGACTGTCCTGGCGAATCGTGGGAGCGTACCCGGTCAACATGGCGGCCCGCATCTCGTCCCAAGTGCGGAAGGCCGTCACAGCGTTCGCCAGCGTGTCGAGCGGGTTGGCTCGGGTCAGCGTGTGCATCGTCGTCTCCGGTCGGGTGTCGTTCGCGTCACACTTGTATCATACACTACTCCGCATACATGTCAACACTACTCCGCACAGATTCCCCGTTTCTCATAATCACCCCTAGTCCGCTTGACGGCACGCGGTGTGCGGAGTAGGGTGTAGGCATGGGAAGCACCGAACAGACCGGCCGGGATGTGGTCCCCGGGTTCGCAGATATGATCAAGGCGGCCCGCGAGTCCCGCGGGTGGTCGTGCGCGAAGCTCGGCGAGGAGGCTGGGGTGAGCGCGAACACGGTCAGCGCGATCGAGCGTGAGGTCCGCGCCCCGTCGCTACGGGTTGCGTCCTCGCTGGTGGTCGCACTTGACCTGAAGGTGTGGTTGCACGAGCCCTCGAAGCCGACGGGTAAGAAGTGACCCTGGGTGCGGCCTGACCAGCTTCAGGCCTAAGGCCGGCGGCTGCTCCCCGGTCACTTCCCCTTCTTCCCCCGCGTACTCCCGCCCGTCCCCTCGGCCTCCATCCCCATCGCCACCAACCGCTCCATCGCGGCCGCGTCGTCCGGGTTCCGCAGGTCGAACCCGGTCGCGCTCGCCACCGCGTCCTTCACCGCGAACACCTCCCACCCCCCTTCCCGACCGCGGCCGGCGGTCTGGTAGTGGATCAGGTACGACCGCCGCGAACCCTCCTCGAAGTCGATCTGCACGACCGCGACCCGGCGCGACTTGCGCGGCACCACGAGCACCGTCACGCGGTCGATCGAGTTGCGGAGCAGTTGCCGTAGCCGCAACCGCCCGGCCTCGTCCCGCGCGGCCGCCATGAGCGTCTTGGCCTCGGCGAAACTCGCGGACCTGGGGTGCTTCTCGCTCACCCGCGCGGCCGCGAGCCGGCGCGCGAGTTCCCCCTGTGCCGCCTCCTTCTCGCGGAGCCGCTTCAGCACCGCCGGGCTGTCCCCGTGCTCCTCGAGGTCCGCGACGAGCGCCGCCACCGACGCCTTGACGCGGGCCAGTTCCGCGGCGATGGTCGCGGCCTCCCCCTCCGGCTCGGCACCCAGCACGTCCGCCGGGTTGAGTTCGCTCAGCCGCGACAACACCGCGGGTTCGAACACGTCGAGCGGGAAGCCGACCGACGCGGCGCGGCCCTCCATGCTGCCGGCGGTCACGATCACCCGCCGCTTCGACCGCTTGCCCTTCGGTCCGCGGGACTGGTTGCTGACGTGCAGCTTCTGGCCGGTCTTCGCCTCCCACAGCAGCCCCGAGAACAGGGAGAGGCTCTTGGCCCCGACCCGGCCCGGCTTGTCCTTCCGAACCTCCATCGCCTTCCCGACGCGGGCGAACGTGTCGCGG
Source organism: Gemmata sp. (assembly GCF_051859125.1). Taxonomy (NCBI): domain Bacteria; kingdom Pseudomonadati; phylum Planctomycetota; class Planctomycetia; order Gemmatales; family Gemmataceae; genus Gemmata; species Gemmata sp. The sequence goes on along the minus strand of NZ_JBHYGG010000063.1, from coordinate 925 downwards.
TCGATCACCTCGGGGTAGTAGCCGGTGACCGGGCCGCCGCTCGACTTGCCGCCCTTCCGCGGCTGGTACTCGCCGAGAACCGCCGGGCTCGTGAGGATCTTCCGGACGTACGCCTTGCTCCACGCGCCGCTCGGCCCCCACGACTCGAACCCGCGGGCGCTCAGGTGCTTCACGATGAGCCCGAGTCCGTACCCGTCGATGGCCAACCGGAACATCTCGCGGACGATGCGGACCCGCTGCGGGATCATCTCGATCGTTCCGCCGACGGTCTTCGCCCGGCCCGCCGCGGTCTTCTCCAGGCGGCCGCCGCGGATCTCCAACCACCCCGGGAGCCGCGTCGTTACCCGCTCGCCCTTCTCCCTGGCCAACCGCTGCCGCTCGCCCCACACGGCCGCCATGCGGGCCGCCTTCGTCTTGCTCTCGTCGTGGCCCCGGGCCTGCGACATCTGGCCGCGGAACAGGCTGAAGAGGTCCGAGTCCTCGGTGAGCTCGATCTCGTCCGGCGAGAGTTGCACGATGCGCACGCCGGCCAGGAGGATGCCGGTGAGGACGTTCACCCCGACCACGGGCTTCTCGCGGCTGAGGCGGTCCATGTTCTCGATCAAGAGCACCGACTCGCGGGGGATGTGGCCCGACTCGACGTCATCGAGGAACCGCTTCAGCATGCCGCTCTCGCCGCGGTGCTTGCCGTGGTACCCGGACTTGCCGCGGTCCTCGTACGTCGCGTTCACGTCGAGCGTGTAGCCGTGGCGCTGGCACCACGCGCGGGCCAAAGCGGTCTGCCGGCGGATGCTGTCGCCGTCCGCCTGTTGAGGTGAGGAGAAGCGGTTGTAGCTGTAGGCGACGCTGCGCATGGCTGGGATTCCAGGGTGAAGGCACCCCGAGATCATAACGCCACATTGGAAAACTTCAACTGCATGATGTT
>NZ_JBHYGG010000062.1:0-17923 GCF_051859125.1 Gemmata sp. | reverse complement strand
CGCCCCGTTCCGACGGGGAGAGGTCGCCGCGAGTCTTCGAGCGGCGGGTGAGGGGCGGCCACGCATCGTGCCGCCACGTCGGGCGGGGGAGTTCATCGTGAGCGCTGACTTGAAGGCGTGGTTGTGCGTTGCCGTGGTCCCCGTCTGGTTCGGGGTCGCGCTGGCGCTCCAACTTTGGTACTGGGCCGTCGTGTGGGCCTGGCAGCGACGTAACCCGAACATTGTTGAGGTGGAACCGGACCTTCATCCTACTCCCATGCCCGCGATCGGACGATTCGCGTTCTTCATGTGTTGGCCACTCTTCGGCGTGCTGCTGGTCAGCTACCGCATCTGGTACGGCCAGTGGCCCGCTTGAAATCGGATAAAGCACCTCGCGGTGGACTACTGACGTGCCCCGTCGCTGGAAAGAGTCGCTCTTGCTCCCCTGGGAAGGTGCTCCCCTTCCGCTACAACATTCCGCATGTCCGACCTCTCATTCCAGCGCTGCATCAACCCCGCGTGCCGGGCCACCGTGGACCTCGCGGACACCTCGTTCCGGTGCCCGAAGTGCGGCGGCCTGCTCGACGTCGCCTACGACTGGGACCGGCTCCCGGTGCCCAAGTCGCTCAAGCACTTCGAGACGAAATGGGCCAACCGGTCCGACCCGCTCGACTTCTCGGGCGTGTGGCGGTTCCGCGAGCTGTTCCCGTTCGCCCCCGACGCCAAGGTCATGACCATCGGCGAGGGCCAGACCCTGTGCCAACGGGCCGACACGGTCGCGTCCTACGTCGGCATGAACCCCGGCACGGTGTACCTCGAGTACGAGGGGATGAACCCGAGCGGGAGCTTCAAGGACAACGGCATGACCGCGGCGTTCACCCACGCCCGCATGACCGGGGCCACCCGGGCCGCCTGCGCCAGCACCGGGAACACCAGCGCCAGCCTCGCCATCTACTGCGCCGCCGGGGGAGGGTCGCCGCCCATGCGGGCGGTCATCTTCATCGGCTCGGGCAAGATCAGCTACGGCAAGCTGTCGCAGGCGCTCGAGCACGGCGCGCTGACCGTCCAGATCGCCGGCGACTTCGACGACGCGCTGCGGCAGGTGCAGGACGTGAGCCGCCAGCTCGGCATCTACCTCGTCAACAGCGTGAACCCGTTCCGCCTCGAGGGGCAAAAGACGATCATGTTCCGCATCCTGGAGGCGCTGCGGTGGCGCGTTCCGGACTGGATCGTGGTCCCCGGCGGGAACCTCGGGAACGTGTCGAGCTTCGGCAAGGCGTTCACCGAGCTGAAGGACCTCGGCCTGATCGACCGCGCCCCGCGGCTGGCCGTGGTGAACGCGGCCGGGGCCGACACGTTCTACCAGCTCTACGACCGGCACGGGCTCCGGTGGAACGCGGGCGAGTTCGACAAGGCGAAGTACGACGCGTACATGCACGCGATGGACGCGGCCAACCGCCGGGCCGACACGCTCGCCTCGGCCATCGAGATCAACCGTCCGGTGAACCTGCCGAAGGCGCTGCGGGCGCTGGAGCGGTGCGGGGGGGTGGTCCGCGAGGCGTCCGACCAGGAGATGCTCGACGCGAAGGCGAAAATTGGGGCCGGCGGCCTCGGGTGCGAGCCGGCCAGCGCCGCCAGCGTCGCCGGGCTGCTCAAGCTCGTGAAGGAAGGCGTCATCGCCAAGTCGGACACCGTCGCGTGCGTGCTGACCGGGCACGTTCTCAAAGACCCCGACGCGACCGTCGCGTACCACACGGCCGACCCGGCGGTGTTCGAGGCGAAGCTCGGCAAGCGCGGCGTGAAGCGGGCGATGTTCGCGAACCGCGCCGTGCAGGTACCGAACCAACTGTCCGAAATCGTGAAGGCGATCGAACTGTACGCCTGAGCGACATCAGAGCATTTATCCACAGATTACACAGAAGACACAGATGTCAAAACCGATGAAGAGATCCGGCGGGACTTGATGTTGGCCGCTTCGAACTCTGTCTTCAAATCTGTGTCTTCTGTGTAATCTGTGGATCACCTTCTTCGGTCGATACCCATGAAGATTCACATTGCGTTTAACGGGGCCGGCGGGCGGATGGGGCAGCGGCTCGTCGCGCTCGCCAGGGAGGACCACGACCTCAAGATCGTCGCGGCGCTCGACGCGCCGGGCAGCCCCCTGCTGGGCCGCGACGCGGGCGAGGTCGCGGGCGTCGGGCACATCGGCGTGCCGATCACCAGCGAGTTGGCGCTCTCGCCCAAGCCCGACTGCCTGATCGACTTCTCGGCCCCCGAAGGGACGATGACCGTGCTGCCGGTGTGCGTCGGGCGGCAGATCCCGATCGTTGTGGCAACGACCGGCCACACCGCGAAGCAGAAGGAAGAGATCGAGGCCGCCGCGCACCAGACCGCGGTGCTGTTCGCCCCGAACATGAGCCTCGTCGTGAACCTGCTGTTCAAGCTCACGAAGCTCACCGCCGAGGCGCTCAAGGACAAGGGGTTCGACGCCGAGATCGTCGAGCGGCACCACCGGTTCAAGAAGGACTCGCCCAGCGGCACTGCGGTCCGGTTCGGGGAGATCATCCAGGAGGTGCAGGGCGGGCACTTCGTCCACGGCCGCGAGGGGTTGGTCGGCGAGCGGACCCCGCACGAGATCGGGGTCCACGCGGTCCGCGGCGGCGACAACGTCGGCGAGCACACCATCATCTTCACGACGCTCGGCGAGACGCTGGAGTTGGTCCACAAGGGGCACAACCGCGACAGCTACGCCCGCGGCGCGCTGGCCGCCGGGAAGTACCTCGCGAACCGCCCCGCCGGCCGGTACACAATGGCCGACGTGCTCGGGCTGTAGGCCGCGTCAGAACCGCACCTTCACGGTCGCCACGCTCGGCTTGCGGTTCATGGTCGCGGGGCCGGGCGTCGGGGCCGGTGCGGGCTCCTCCGGTCCGGACTCGTGTGCCGCCCACCACGCCGCGGCCTTCTCCGTGTCCCACTCCGTCGAGCACCCGCACGAAAGCAGCGCCTTCTGGAGCGATCCGGCGTCCGGGTAGCGGTCGGCGGGCGACTTCGCGAGGCACTTCAGCAGCACCGCGTCCAGATCGGCCGGCACGCCGGGCACCCGCTGCGACGGCGGCACGAGCGCCGCGTGCCGGTGCGCCGCGATCTGGTCGAAGATGGTCGCCCCGTCGAACGGCGACCGGCCGGTCAGCAGGAAGTACCCGACGCCGCCGAGCGCGTAGAGGTCGGTGCGGGCGTCGGTCGCCGCGCCGGGGGTTCCCTGTTCCGGGGCCATGTACGCCGGCGACCCGCTGATGACGCCCTTCTCGCCGTCGCCCGCGCCACCGGCCGCGTGCGACACGAGCCCGAAGTCGAGGAGCTTGGCCACGTCGAACGCGCCGCCGCGGGTCGCCGCGAAGATGTTCGCGGGCTTGATGTCGCGGTGGATCAGCCCCTGCCCGTGCGCCTCGCGGAGCGCGGCGCACACCGGGGCCAGCAGGTACACGACCCGCCCCGGCGGGAGCGGGCCGGCGCGCCGCACGAGTTCGTCGAGGTTCATCCCGCGGAGCAACTCCATGACGTAGTAGAACGCGCCCTGGTCGGTGCGGCCGTAGTCGTAGATCTCGACCGTGTTCCAGTGCGACAGGTGGGCGGTGGCCCGCACCTCCTGCTCGAACCGGGCGACGGCCGCCGGGTCGGCGTCGACGCCGGGGCGGATCAGCTTGATGGCGCACGACCGCTTGAGCAACTCGTGCTCGGCCCGGTACACCTCGCCCATCCCGCCGCTGCCGAGCTTCTCCTGGAGCCGGTACTGGCCGAACTTCCGGGCCCGGTGGACCTCCCACCGGCTCACGTTCAGGATGTGCGCGTAGAAGATGGCCTCGGCCACGGCGACCAGCGCCACCGGGAACGGCGGGCCGTGGTGCAGCGAGTCGAACGCCTCCCGCACCTTCGGCTCGTACAGGCCGAGCAGGTACGTGCTGACGTACGGGGCGCACCCGGCCGGGAGCAGGATCACGAGCGACCGCCGCCACGTGTTGGGGATCAGCACGCCGTAGCTGATGATGATGAGCACCCACACGCCGTGGATGAAGTACCCGTCCATCATCACGGTCGCGAAGTCGCCGGCCCGCGCGCGCTCGAGCATGAGTGCCGACGGCATCACGGTCATCTGCACGATCACCGACCCGAACATGAGCACTTCGAGCACCCGCAATTGCCGCCGGGACGGGTGCGGGAGGACGTGCAGGAACCCCAGGCACGTGAGGCACACGGCGAGGCACCCGAGCCGGAGGCCGAGGAACGGCAGGGCGAGGGTCGGCACCAGCGCGAGGACCATCGGGCACACGGTCACCACCGTCACCCAGTACAGGCGGCGGTGGAGCAGGTCGTTGGTCTCTTCGCTGAACGCGCGCTGCGACGAGTCGGTGACGCGGACCTTGGCCGACGACCGGGACGCCGGCGGCGCGGCCACGACGGTGACGGCCGAGGACGGCTTGCTCAGCACGCTCTCGGGCGGCGCGGCCGGCGTCTCCAGGAACCCGTCGGCCCGGTCGTGGGCCGCGAGCAGCGCCTCGACCCGCCCCCGCAGCGCCGCGTCCGGGCCGCACGCGGCGTCCAGGTACGCGCGGCGCGCGGCCGGGTCGGTCCGGTCGAGCGCGTCCAGGAAGAGGCTGCGTTCGTTCATGCGGGGCGATCCCATCACAGCTCCGACGCCTGCGTCAGTTCCCGCCCATCTCGCGGAGGAGCCACGCGCGGGCGAACGCCCACATCCGCTCGGCGGACCGGAGCGACACGCCCAAACAGTCCGCGGCCTGCGACGCCGTGAGCCCCGAGAAGTACCGCAGTTGCACGAGCTTCGCCGCCTCGGGGTCCACGGTCGCCAATTTCGTCAGCGCTTCGTCGAGTGCGAGCAGGTCCACGCCGGACTCGGGCGCGGCGACCTCGACGGCGTCGAGCGCGACCCGCTGCCGCGCCCCGCCGCGCTTGGCCGCGTGCTTCTTGCGGGCGTGGTCGACGAGGATGCGCCGCATCGACTCGGCCGCGGCCGCGAAGAAGTGGCCCCGGTGGTTCCACGCGAGGTCCGGGGCGCTGCCGATCAGCCGCAAATACGCCTCGTGGACCAGGGCCGTGGCGTTGAGCGTGTGGGCCGGGGACTCGTGCGCCATGTTCCCCGCCGCGAGCCGCCGCAACTCCTCGTACACGAGCGGGAGCAGTTGCGCCGCCGCGGCGCGGTCCCCGCCGTGGATGGCCGACAGAATTTGCGTGACGTCGCTCACGGCGGCGCGGCCCCGCGGATGATTGTGCTAATGAGGGGAAGTATACCCCACCGCGGGAGACAGGCACAGGTTACCCGGCGTTGCGACCGGCGACCTTGGGCTGAAGTGGTGCAACCCGCTTTGAACACTGAAGGGGTTCCGTTCCCCAGCCCGAGGGGAACGCAGCGCTACCCCGGGAAGCGAGCGCACGCGCCGGTCGCGCCGGGCGACCACCGGGGGCGCCACGGTGGTCGCCCCAGGGTGCGCCGAAGCCGGCGGCCTTGGGCTGGGGAATGGAACCCCTTCGGGGTTCAAAGCCAGTCCGGGCGCGGCTCACAGCGTCGCGAAGTTCTTGAGCATCTGGAGCCCGACGCGCTGGCTCTTCTCGGGGTGGAACTGCGTCGCGTACACGTTGTCGCGCCACACGACCGCGGCGAACGGCGTCGGGTAGTCGGCCGTTGCCGCGACCACGGACTGGTCGGCCGGCTGCGCGTAGTACGAGTGGACGAAGTACACCGCCGCGGCGGCCGGGAGGTCGCGGAAGAGCGGGCACGCCGGCCGCGTCAGGTCGAGCGTGTTCCAGCCCATGTGCGGCACCTTCAGCCCCGGCACCACGGGGAACCGCACCACGTCGCCGCGGAACAGGTCGAGCCCGGCGTGCTCCCCGTCCTCGAACCCGCGGGTGAAGAGCATCTGGAGCCCGAGGCAGATGCCGAGGAACGGCCGCCCGCTGGCGACGTGTTCGGAGATCGCCGTGCCGAGGTGCGTCTCGCGGAGCCGGGCGATCGCGTCACAGAACGCCCCGACGCCGGGGAGCACGACGCGGTCGGCGGCCCGAATCCGCTCGGCGTCGGACGTGACCGCGGCCGCGTGGCCGACCTGCTCGAACGCCTTCTGGACGCTCCGCAGGTTCGCCATGCCGTAGTCCACGATCACGATGTCGGAAGCCATTGGGAACTCGCCCGACGGTTCCGCCGGGTGTTGAGGGGAAGAAGACCCCCGGCAAGCCGGGGGCGAAGTCGAGTGGGCGATCACACCTTCGCCGCGGGTTCGGGCGCGGGCCGCCGCAGGAGCAGGCCGGCCGCCAGCAGGCCGCCGAACATCACCACCACGCACAGCACCAGCGTGACGCCGTCGAAGAACAGGTACTGCGTCCCCGGGCCGACCCACGGCCACGCGAACCACGTCACGACCACGCCTAGGGCCAGCCCGGGGCCGAACGGCAACTCACGGGTGTCGGTGAACTCGCCGCTCACCGGCGACGACTGCGGTTCCTTCTCTTTCCCCGCGACGATCAACATGATGACCTTCAAGAAGAGCGCCGCACCCGCCCCAACGAACAGCGACAGCACCGCCACCTGCCACCCGAGGAACGCGCCGGCCATCATCAGCAGGTCGGCGTCCCCCAGGCCCATCGCCTCGCGGCCGAAGCCGAGTTCGAACAGCGCCTTCACGGCCCGCACCACCAGCGACCCCGCGAGCGCCCCGAGGACCGAGTTGATGAGGCCGAGGCGAACGCTCCCGGGCGGGGCGAAGTCGAACGTCGGGCCGTAGAACGGCCACAACTGTACCCCCACCGGAACCTGCCCCCAGAACTCTTGCAGCGACCACGGGGCACCGGGCGGCGCGCCGGGAACAGTGACAAGGCCGGCGGCCGCCGGGTTCGGCCACGGCCACGGCATCAGCGCCCCGCCGACGACGCCGACGAGCAGCCCGAGGTACGGGATCGCCGGCGGGATGATCCGGTGCTCGGCGTCGATCACCGCGGCCGCGATCAGGCACCACAGCAGCACCGCGTGGTACGCGAACATCGCCATGCCCGCCGCCGGGAAGAACGCCGGCATCACCGCCGGGTTCACCTTCAGCGCCGGAACGTCGTGCCAGTTGAGCACGACCTCCAGCACGAAGAGGGCGAGCGTCGCCAGGCCGGTGCCGAGTTCCACCCAGAGGTAGCGGGCCGAGAACGCGGCCCCGCAGTTGCGGCACCTGCCGCGGAGCCGCAGGTAGCCCAGTATCGGGATGTTGTCGAGCAGGCGGATCGGCCGGAAGCACGAGAAGCACCGCGACGAGGGCCAGACGACGCTCTTCTCCAACGGCAGGCGCGCGACGAGGACGTTCAGGAACGACCCCACCATCAGCCCGAGGAGGAAGACCCAGCCGCACCAGAACGCGATGATTGCAATGTTCCAGCCTTGCATGCTTTGAGGATAGCGTTCGCGACCGCGTCCGGCGACTGCGCGTCGGTGCCGGTGCTGAAGTGGGCGAGGTCGCGGTACAGCGGGGTGCGGGCGGCGGTCAGCGATTTCACCTCCGCGAACCCGCCGACGGGGGTCAGGTTCGGGCGGCGGTCCGCGGTGGTCGGGTCGCCGCTCAGCCGCGCCCAACTCGTCTCGGGGTCGGTGACGAGCCACGCGACGAACCCCGATTCGCGGAGCAACTCGCGGTTGGCCGGCCGCAGCACGGCCCCGCCGCCGGTGGCGATCACGAGGCGGTCGCGGCGGCACAGGTCGGCGAGCGCGGCGCTCTCGCGGTCGCGGAACCCGGGCTCGCCCTCGGCGGCGAAGATCGCGGCGATGGACCGCCCGGCGGTCGCTTCGAGGTGGTCGTCGGCGTCGGCGAACTCCCACCCGAGTTCGCGGGCGAGGATGCGGCCGACGGTCGTTTTGCCGGAGCCGCGGTAGCCGATCAGGATGATGCGCTCGGGGGTCATGTCAGCCGGGAAGAGTAAAAGTCGAGCCGCACGGCAAATGATGATGGACGCACGATCCGGACCTGAAGAGCGACATCAATCACGCTCTGTCTGGATCGTGCCGGAAAGTCTTCAATCGTGCGGCATAATTCCCGGCCCGCGGATCGCGCGGCACGATTCCTTCGGGTTCAATCCTCTTCGCCCTCTCCGGCGGCCGGTTCGTCCCCGGTCCGGCCCTCGGCTTCGTCCTCGTCCCGGAACGCTTTCGTCAGCGGGGAGAGCGCCTTGCGGACGATCTGGCGCATCAGGTCGAGGTCGGCGATGTGGCCGGTGAACAGTTGGATCTGCCGGGCGGCCTGGCGGACGAACATGTCCACGCCGGTGATCGTGTGGCACCCGCGGAGCCGGGACTCGCGGACCAGGAGCGTCGTCTCGGGCGTGTAGATCGTGTCGAACACGGTCAGCCCCGGCTTCAGGATGCTGAAGTGGCACGGGGCCTCGTCCACGTTCGGGTGCATGCCGACCGGGGTGCAGTTCACCAGGATGTCGAACGGGACGCTGTGCCGGGCGTGCCAGTCCACGGCCTTGCACTTCACCTCCTCGGCGAGCTTCTGGGACCGCTCGTAGGTCCGCCCGGCGATGGTGATCTGCGCCCCCTCGGCGTGGAGGCCGAAGGCTACGGCACGGGCAGCGCCGCCCGACCCGAGGATCAAGACCGCCAACTGGTTGAGGTGGACCGGCGGGCCGCCCTGCGCCCGGTCCCGGAGGTGGGCCGTCACCGTCTCGATGATCGCCGGGTAGTCCGAGTTGAACGCGGCGAACGTGTCGTCGGGCCGGCGGAGGAGCGTGTTGGCCGCCCCCACGATGTCCACCGTTTCTTCCCGCTCGACCGCCAGCGCCGCGGCCGCCTCCTTGTGCGGCACGGTCACGCTGTACCCGTTCACCGGGACGTCGGCGTACCCGTCGAGGGTCTGTTGGAGCATCCCGCGGGGCACGCGGAACGGCAGGTACAGGGCGTTGATGCCGGCCCGCTTGTAGACCTGGTTGTGCAGCAGCGGGCTCAGGCTGTGCCCGACCGGGTCGCCGCACACGCCGTAGATTTCGGTGTCGGCGGTGATCGACCGGACCGGGAACGTGGTGCGGAACTCGTCGACCGCGGGCATGCCCGGGGCGATCCCGCGCTCCTTGTTGAACGCCGCGTAGATCCACGGCGCGCCGTACTTCAGGGCGAGGAACCGCGAGCACTGGCCGATGTCGCCCATGCAGAACGCGACGGTCGGCTTCGGGGCCGCCTTCTGGAGCCGGATCACCCGGGCGACGTCCTCGGGGGTCTGTGCGAGGACCGCGATCTTGTACACGTCCGCGTCCTGCTTGAGCATCGCGGCGTAGGTGTCGTCGAGGTCCTGCGGGGTCTCGCTCAGGTTGTGGTAGCTGACGATCCGCTTCACCTTGCCGAACCGCGGGACGGTCGCGGCGACGTCGTGCTCGAGGTCCACCCACTCGAACGCGCCGGACACGATGGCCTGGCGGAGGATCGTGAGCCGCTCGGCCTCGGTGCCCGGGAACCGGCCGCCGTCGCTGGGCCGCCGGAGGGTGGCGACCCACGGGCACCGCTTGTGGGGCGTGAACCGCTTGAAGTCGATGGCCTTGGCGAGGTAGTCGAGCCGCAACTCGATGAAGTTGGTGCCGCGGCGGGCCGCCTCGTCGATCTCGGCGGCGACCATCTTGTGGCGGGTCCGGCCGATGACCACCAACACCCTGTCGGACGACATAAACCGCCCCTCGGCACGCCTCGGGAGAAATGAGTGCGCAAGTGTAACAGTCGCGGGCACAAAGCGATAGAGGGGCCGAAGCCCCTCCGCAGTGCCGGGACGGGCGGGCCCGCCTCAGACCTTGCTGGCTTCCTTGTACATGACGTGCTTCCGCACGACCGGGTCGAACTTGCGGAGCTGGATCCGCTCCTTGCTGTTGTTGCGGTTCTTCTGCGTGAAGTAGCAGTGGTCGCTCGCCTCGCTCTTCAGCTTGATGGTGCTGCGAGCTTCCTTCCCCTTCGCCATGTGACGCCCCTTCGGTTCGGTGTGCGGAGCCCGGCGCCGGCCGGTTGCAGACGGGCAGTATAGTGGAAACCCGCGGGTCGTGGAGGGGTGGTTCCGCTCACACCGCGAGTTGGTGCGGCGGCTCCGGCCGCGCCGGGCGGACCCGCCGCCACGCGGCCCCCGCGATCCGCGACACCAGCCCGGCCGACGGCTCCCACGTCGGCGGCTCCGCGGCCGACAGGTTCGGGCGGAACACCAGCAGCACCAGCAGCGGCAGGTACCACAGGACGTACACCCCGCCCCGGTCCGCGTGCCAGAACTGGACCCCGATGAGCAGCGCCGCCGACAGGGAGATCAGGTGCGACAGGTTCTTCGGGCTCGGCCACACCGACACGCCCACGAGGAACGCGACGTACAGCACGAACAGCGGGAGCCGGTACGCCCAGTGCGCCCCGGTCCAGATGCTCTCGGCGTTCGGCACCTTCCACGGCTGCCAGTCGGGCAGGCTCAGCGTCGTGGCGATCCCGAGCGTCGCGTCCCCGCTCCACCCGGTCGTCACCAGCCCGGTGATCCCGACGCTGACCGCGACGGCCCCGAGGAACGACCGGGCGAACCGCCCGGCCCCGCGGCGGGCGTAGAACCCGAGCCACAGCGGGAACAGCAGCGCCGGGAACAGCGCCGTGCCCGCGGCGAGCCCCAGGAGCCACCCCGACAGCACCGGCCGGCGGTAGCAGTACACGGCCCAGACCAGGAACGCCGTCGGCCAGACGTGGTGCAACTGCCGGCCGATGTCGAACGCGGTGTACGGCACCAGGAGGTAGAGCGTGGCCATGCCGACGCCCGCCGCCCGGTCCTGGAAGTGCTGGACCCCGATCAGGAGCAGCGCCACGACGACCGCCGCGTGGCACGCCATGCACAGCGCCCGCTCGACCCAGAACCGCACGTCGTCGGGCGACGCGCTCTGGATCGCCTCGGTCGGGGCCTGCTGGACCACGGCCGTCGCCTGCCCCCGCACCTGCTCGATGGGGGCCGGCCGCCGCCCGACCTGGACCGACTCCGACGGGTCGGAGGTCCGCCGCAGCGCGACCGACGCCTGCCCCACGAACATCGCGACCCCGAGGCACGCGAGGCCGGCGGTCGTCAGGTTCGGGCTGACGCTCGGCCGCCGGACCAGCCCGATGTCGATCACCGACCGGACGAACCAGTACGCCGAGCCGGCCAGGAGCCAACTGTAGCCCAGGATCAGTTCCCGCTCCCCGCGCTCGGTCCGGCCCACGTCGAGGTAGTGGTGCGCCTCCTGGAGCAGGAGGAACCCCGGGCTGAGCAGGAACAGGGTGAGCAGGTCCAGGTTGCGGACGCAGAACGGGCGGGCGAACTGGAAGAACAGCGTCAGCGTCAGAATGAGCGAGAAGTACAGCCAGGTGGCCGCGTTCGGGAGGTGGAAGTCAAGGAAAATGGACGGTTCCACGGCGGACCCTCACGCGGCAGATGACACCTCCGGGGCGAGCGAGGCGGTAGACCTGACCTTGGTGATACGTTCGCAACGCCAGTCTGTCAATCGAGATGTGCCACGGGACCGGGGCACTCCCGACGGCGCCGTCCGGCAGGACCGGACCCCGCGTGGCGGACGGGCGTCACTTCTTGGCCTTGAGCCCGGCGACGGTGAACGTGTCGGGGGCGAACGACGGGTTCGTGTCCACGTTCCGGAAGTAGTAGGAGGCGAGGAGGGTTCCGTCGGGGCGGTACAACTCGCTGCCGACCTGCATCCACGTCTCGGCGTCGATCATCACCCGCACCCGCGTGAACCCGTCGCGGGCGATGACCGCCGGGTCCGTCACCGGTGCGCCGCCCAGCTCGAACGGGTCGGCCTCGGGGGTCGCCGCGGTGCGGTCGATGACGTGGCACACCCGCCCGCCGACTTCCGGGACCGCCCGCTTCTCGACGTACTCGGTCTTCAGCGTGCCGGCCGCCTGTCGCTGTTTCCAGGCGTCGTAGGTGCGGAGCATGCCGCGGTAGATGCCGGCGTCGCGGATGCTGTACCGCGACTGCGCCTGGGCCATCGGGTCGGCCGGGTTCAGCGAACTGGTCGTGATGAGCGCGTCGGGCCGGTACGAGACGACCCGGTTCCCGGTCCCCTCCGGGGCGGGCTTCTCGCTGTAGAGGGTGCCGCGGATCTCGTACCGCATGGCCTTCCGCGCCCCCGAATGCCACCGCATCGCCACCTCGATGTCGTGCTTGCCGGTGGCGGGGTCCGGCACGTCGCCGCGGACCGCGAGCACGATCACCTCGTCCTGCGCCGGCAGCGGCTCGCCGTTCACCCGCTCGCGCTTCACGAGCGTGGCCGTGAGGCCCTTCGCGGTCCGCTGGTAGTGTGCGAGGCACTTCTCGTACATCGCGACCGGGTCGGTCCTCGCGAGCCGCTCGAACTCGTCGGCGGTCGGGAGCGGGGCCGAGCCGGTGTCGGCGAACTCGGGGCCGGCGGGCGGGGGCGGGGGGGCGGCGAAGAACCGGCCGTACACGCCGACGCACAGCGCCGCGAGCACGGCGAGAGCGAGCAGACCGACGACCGTGCGAACCATCCGGGACCCTCGGGAGCCGGGCAATTCTGCAAGTTTAGGGCCGCCCCGGGGCGCAAACAATGCCGTCACCGTGCGTCCCAGGCTCGGCATCGGTCGCTCCCCGTGTGTGAGTTGTGGCGGCCGTGCGGGTTGGTCGAACGGTTCGGGCTCGCTCAAGTACCGTCTTCGACGCGGCCCGCCCGGGAACTGCAATTGAACTTCCCGGGTGCCGATACTATTGCGTGGTTTCTGTGCGATGGGCGTATCCTTCCGGGTGATGCCGTCATGAAGCGGATCCTCTGGGCAACCTTGATCGTCGCGGGCCTCGGGGCCACGGCCTCCGGCGCGGGACCGTTCCGCTCCCGGGGCGGGGCCCGCGGGCAGGCCCCGCAGGCGGCTGCCCCGGTCGAGCACCGGACGTACTGCGCGAGCTGGACCGCGCACGCGTCCGAGCCCGAGAAGGTCGACGCCCGCCCGCTCGTGTGGGTGCTCGACGGGGCCGGCGACCTGAAGGGGTGCTCCGGCGCGATGATCGCGGCGATGGCCCGGTCCGACTACCCGGTCGAACTGGCCCCGTTCCAGTGGTCGCACGGGTACCGCAAGCTGTACGCCGACCAGACCGACGCCGAGCACACCCGCGAGCAGGGGTGCCGCCTGGCCGCCGCGGTCCTGGAGCGCAAGGCCCGCGAGCCCGGCCGCCGCGTCGTGCTCGCCGGGCACAGCGCCGGGTGCGGGGTGATCCTCGCGGCCGGGGACGTGCTGCCCGTGGACGCCGTGGACCGCGTGCTGCTCCTCGCCCCGAGCGTCTCGACCGGGTACGACGTGCGGCCCACGGTGTGGTCGGCCCGCGAGGGGGTCGACGTGTTCTGCAGCAAGAAGGACTGGGTCGCGCTGGGGTTCGTGGTCCGCGTCGTCGGCACCACCGACAAGAACCGGTTCGCCGCGGCCGCAGGCCGGTGGGGGTTCCAGCCCCGGGGCGACAGGGCGCTCGACGACGCCGAGGCGGCCCGGTTCCGCCAGCACTTCTGGAGCGAGGAGATGTCCTGGACCGGGCACACCGGCGGGCACCACGGCGTCAACTCGCCCGAGTTCATCCGCACCTACCTGTTCCCGCTCATGCTCGGGGCGAAGTGACGCCGGGCGAGCCCCAGGGTTTGCACCAGCGGACCCAGGGTTGACACCCTGGGCTACGGACTGTCGCCCCCTTCGGGGGCTCAAGGCGTTGAAGTCCCGGAGGGACGACAGTGCGTAGCCCGGGGTGCAAACCCTGGGTCCGCTGCGAGCCCTGCCTTTCCCCCCGCGTCCCCTTTGGCCCCCACTTCTGCATACCCTAACACCGTGACCGCACCCCGTTCGGAGGTCGCCGTGTTCGCACGCCTCGCCGCAGGACTGTCCCTCGCCGCACTTCTCGCCGGGGCCGTCGAGGCCCAGCAGTTCGACCGCCGCGCCCGCGACGAGCCCGAGGTCGTCATCGAGGCGGGGGGCCGCGTCGGAACGGCCGACGTCGTGCGGTTCACCCCGGACGGCAACTTCCTCCTCGCCGGCGGCGACGACAAGGTCGTCCGCGCCTGGCCGCACTCGATCGCGGCCGGCCTCGACGCCGCACCGGACGCCGCGAAGGTGCTGCGGTGGCGCGGGTGGCGCGACCAGCTCGGCGGCATCAAGTGCCTCGCGCCCACCGCCAACGGGAAGCGGGTCGCGGTCGGCGGGTACGGGCTGAAGATCAGTTCCGTTGCGGTCCTCGACCGCGAGACCGGCGAGACGGTCGGCATCACCTGGCCGCGGGTCCGCGAGGGGGCGTACCACGACGCGGTCACCGCGATCGCGTTCCACCCGGACGGCCGCCGCGTCGGGTTCGGCACCGCCGACGGCACCCTCTGGTTCTGGGAGCCGAAGAAGCTCGACGCGCCCGAGGGCGACCGCGTCTGGAACGCGCCCGTGTGCGCCGGCCGGTTCGCCAACCCCGCACCCGACCAACTGAACTTCACCCGCGGCATCCGCTTCCCGGACGGGGACACGATGCTGGCCGTCTCGTCCCGCGGGCAGGTGCTCGCCTGCGACCTCAGGGCCAAGCTCACCGACGACCCCTCGGCCCCCGTGCCCGAGGGCCGCACGGTGTTCGAGGTCTTCGCCGGGCAGCCCGAGAAGTACCGCGTCCACGCCGCCGAGTGGACCGGCGACGGCAAGTGGCTCGTCGCCGCGACCACCGGCCCGCTGCTCCTGCTCCGGTCGGCCGACGGCACGGAGACCCGCCGCATCGAGCTTCCCGTGGACCACTTCGCGCGGTCGTTCGCCGTTCACCCGAAGACCGGTATGGTCGCCGTGGGCGTCGGGTCGGCGCTCCCGGCCGGCGAGAAGAAGCCGCGGTTCTACATGGAGCCCGACGACCAGCTCTGGCTCTACGCCGACCCCCTCGCCGAGAAGGCCGGCGCGCCGACGAAGCTGAAGTTCAGCGGCCGCGCCGAGGCGATGGGGTTCCACCCCACGCTCGACCGGCTCGCGATCGCCGGCGGCGACGCAGACGAAGTGACCTTGCTCGACCTCGCAACGCCCGAGAAGCCGCTCTCCGTGGTCCGCGGCGGCGGCCGGCGGCTGTACGCCGTGAACCTGTCCGAGACCGGCGACGTGATCGCCGTGAGGACCGGCCGCAACCCCGCGGCCACCGACCCGAACGACCGCGGCACCGGCCCGTGGCTCCGGTTCAACGTCCCGCGGTTCGCGTTCGCCCCGAACGACCGCGGCACCTGGCTCGGCCCCGTCCGCACCGCGGGCGGCTGGGAGGTCGTGCCCGACGCCGCGTCGCGGTTCGTGTGGTACGCCGAGCGCGCGAAGGCCGATGGCACCCGCGAGCGGCTGCGACTCGTGCTCGACGTGGACCTCGACCAGGCCCCGACCTGCTACACCTTCGTGCCCACCGCTGACGGCAAGCCGGCGCGCGTCGTCGTCGGCCACTACTACGGCTGCTCGCTGTTCGAGCTGGACCCCGAGCGGGCTGTGAAGAACCCCCGCACCGGCGCGCTGGAACTGCACCGGGCGAAGCTGTTCATCGGCCACGGGGCCGAAGTCAACGCGATTGTCGCCGACAAGTCCGGTGAGTGGTTCGTCACGGCAGGGGCCGACCAGACCGTCGCCGCGTGGGGCCTCGAAGACTGGAAGGCGCAGGCCGCTCTCGGGGCCGCGTTCGAGGTGGACGGCGGGCAACTCGCGGTGAGCGCCGTCGACGTCGGCTCGCCCGCGTGGGAGGCCGGGCTGACCGCCGGGGACCGGATCGAGGTGCTCGCCGTCGGCGGGAAGGCCGCGTTCGACCGCCGGCCGAAGCGCGCCGAGGTCGGCACCCCCGCTGCCGCTGTTGCGCTGCTCGCGAAGCCGCTGTCGGGCGTCGAGTTGTTCTTCGGGTGGGTCACCGACAAGGGCGAGCGCCGGGCCACGCCGACCCGCATCAAGCAGCGGCCGCTGTGGAAGTGGTTCCCGGCGTTCGACGACCGGGGCCGGCTCACCGACGCGGTCCTGTGGATGTGGCACGGGTCGTACTACTACACCGCCTCGGCCCACGGGGACCGGGTGCTCGGGTGGCACGCCAACGCCCCGGACGTCGCCGGCACGCCCGAGTTCCAGCCCCTCGAACGGTACAAGCACCTGTTCCTGCGGCCCGACGTGATCGCGAAGCTCGTCGCTACGCGCTCCGTCGCCGCGGCGCTCAAGGAGGCCACCGGGGACAACCCGCGGAAGCGGTCGTTCCGCGAGGTCGAGCCCCCGCCGGTCGAGCTGGCGCTCCAGAGCGGCACCGTTCGGGCCGACGGCGTGCGGCTCACGGTCGCCGTCAACCCGCGGGGCAACGACCCGGACCTGCTCCCCGACCGGGTCGAGTTGTGGGTGAACGACTACCGGTTCCGCACCTGGCCGGGGAAGGGGAAGGAGGCGTTCCGGGAAGAACTGGTCGTTCCCGCCAGCGCGTTCCGCGCCGGGGACAACCGGGTCACCGTCCTGGCTCTGAACGCGGCCCGGGGCCGGGCCGAGGCGGGGGGCGTCGTCCGCAACCCGGCGCGGGCCGCCGAGCCGAACCTCGTGGGGGTCGCGGTCGGCATCAACGACTACGCCGCGCACCGCACCGCCGCCGGGGCGCGGTCGCTCGGCGACCTCGGTCGGGCGAAGGCCGACGCGACCGACGTCCGCAAGTCGCTCCTCAGCTACCGCGGGGACGGGAAGTTCTTCAAGAACGGGGAGGTCGCCGCGGTCCTCGACGAGGCGGCCGACCGCAAGGGCATCCTCGCGGCGCTGGCCGACCTGAAGAGGGCCGCGGTCCGGCCCGACGACCTGCTGGTCGTGTTCTTCGCGGGCCACGGCGACCTGCTGCTCGCGGCGGGCGACCCGCTCGTTGCGCCGCCGAAGGATCTCGCGGCACGCGGCCTCGTGCGCGACGCGGGCCTGTTCGTCCTGTGCTGCCCGGACTACGCCCCGGCGCGGCCCGGCGCCACGGCCGTCTCGTGCGACGAACTGTTCGAGGCGCTCGCCGGGGTCAACTGCCGGAAGCTCGTGCTGCTCGACGCCTGCCACTCGGGCGGCGCGGCCGGGGCGAACGTGCTGCGGCGGCTCGTCCCCAACGGGCAGGGGCCGACGGTCATCGCCTCGTGCGACCAGGGGGAGCTGGCGTTCGAGGACGACGCGCTCGGGCACGGGGTGTTCACCTACGCGGTCCTGGAGGCGCTCGGGCCGCGGTTCCGCACGGCCGACGCCGACAGCGACGGGTCCGTCTCCACGGCCGAGCTGTACGGGTACCTCGCCGAGCGCGTCCCGGCCCTGGTCCGCGAGGTCCGCCCCGGGAGCGCCCAGAACCCGATCTGCTTTCCGCGACCGACCGACCTTCCGCGGGCGGCGCTTCTGCGGAAGTGACTCGTCGCCGAACGCCGCGTCTTCGGCGGCCAGCGCGTCGAGGCGCGAAAGGGCGGCGCGGCCGCCGTCGGCGAGCGACGCGGGGGCGGGTTCGGCGTCGGGGTCGATGCCGAGTTCGGCGAGCATGTGGTCGGCGAGGACCGCGGCGACGGCCACCGCCCCGCGGCTCGTGGCCGGGTCGCGGGAGCGGATCTGGGTCTGGAGCCAGCGCATGCCGGCGTTGGAAAGCGCGTCCATGATCGCACGTACGGGTTGAGTGGTTGGTCGCGAGGTGATCTGCGAACGGGCCGAGCGGCCCCACAAGGTAAGTGCGCAACGACCCGAGCCGCGTCAAACAATTCGCGCGAGATTCTGTGCGCACGCGCCCGGTGCTGAGCGTGTCTCGCTGGCGCTCCGTCTCATCTCTGCGGCACGGGCCTCTGGCTGCTCTGCTGAAGTCCTCGCGGGATACGCATGAAGTGGCTGGCGGGCCGCCACGGAGGGCGGCCCCTACCGAGCCTTTCGCCTTTGGTTTGTAGGGGCCGCCCTCCGTGG
>NZ_JBHYGG010000061.1:0-18070 GCF_051859125.1 Gemmata sp. | reverse complement strand
CCCTACCAGACAGTTTGCCTTTGGTTTGTAGGGGCCGCCCTCCGTGGCGGCCCGCCAACGACCGATGACTTCAACCGTGCAGCGTCGGGACTGGTGCCCACACAGGCCGGATGCCTGTGCCACCCCAAGCGTTACTCGATGGCGAACGTGAACGTGCCGCCGGCCGCGACGCCGACCTTGACGGACGCGATCGACTTGCCGTCGGCCATGCGGGCCAGGATCTCGTCGGCGATCGCCGGGAGGACGGTGCCGGTGATGATGTGGTCCACGTTCCGCGCCCCGCTCTCGACCTCGGTGCAGCGGGCCGCGATCGTGTCGACGACCACCGGGTCGTAGGCGAACGCCGCCTTGTGGTTGAACCGGAGCCGGTCGCCGATCTTCTTCAGTTGCAGCTCGATGATCCGCTTCAGCACGTCCTCGCGGAGCGGGAAGTACGGCACCACCACCATGCGGCCGAGCAGCGCCGGCTTGAACCACTTCAGCAGGTCCGGCCGGAGCACCTCGGCGAGCCCCTTCGCGTCGGGGGTCGTCTCGGGGTCGGCGCACGCCTTCATGATGGTGTCGGTGCCGGCGTTCGACGTGAGCAGGATGATCGTGTTCTTGAAGTTCACGTCCTCGCCGGTGTCGTTCTGGAGCACCCCCTTGTCGAACACCTGGTAGAAGATCTCCTGCACCGACTCGTCGGCCTTCTCGACCTCGTCGAGCAGCACGACCGAGTACGGCCGGTTCTTCACCGCGTTCGTGAGCACCCCGCCCTCGCCGTACCCGACGTACCCCTTCGCCGAGCCGGTGAGCCGCGACACCTTGTGCGCCTCCTTGTACTCGCTCATGTTGACGACGACCATGTTGCGGTCGCCGCCGTAGAGCAGGTCCGCGAGGGCCATCGCGGTCTCGGTCTTGCCGACCCCCGACGGGCCGACGAGGAGGAACACGCCGACCGGCCGCCGCGGGTCGGAGAGGTCGGTGCGGGCGGTGCGGATCCGCTCGGCGATCGCCTCCATCGCGTGGTCCTGGCCCACGACCCGGTCCCGCATGTGCGCCGGCAGGTTGCGGAGCGTCTCGATCTCGTTGCGGACCATCTTCCCGATCGGCACGCCGGTGAGCCGGGCGACCACCTCGGCGACCGCCTGCCCGGCGACGACCGGGTACACGAGCGGCGACTCGCCCTGGATCTTCGCGAGGTCCGCGGTCAGCGAGGCGAGTTCGGCGGCGGCCGCGGGGTCGACCGCGGCGGGGTCCGCAACGGCCTCGATCTTGTCGCGAACGGCGTGGAGCTGCGTCACCACCTTCTGCTCGGCCGCGAGTTGCTTTTCCAGCTCGGCGGTGCGGGCCTCGGCCGCGGTCCTGCGGGCCTTCAGGTCCGCGAGCCGCTCCGGGTTCCCGCCGGACACGCGGCCCTCGCGCTCGAGGAACGCGATCTCGTTTGCGAGGTACTCGATCTCGCGCCGCGAGTCCTCGAGGGCCGGCGGCGTCGCGAGCTGGCTCAGCGACACGCGACCGCACACGGTGTCGAGCAGGCTCACCGCCTTGTCGGGCAACTGGCGGTCCGGCATGTACCGCACCGAGAGGCGGACCGTCTCGGTGACCGCGTCGTCCATCACCCGGACCTTGTGGTGCTTCTCCAGCACCGGGAGCAGGCCGCGGAGCATCCGCACGGCGTTCGCCTCGCCCGGCTCCTCGACGCGGACGAGCTGGAACCGCCGCTTCAGGGCCGCGTCGGTCTCGAAGAACTTCTTGTACTCGGCGAACGTGGTCGCCGCGATGGTGCGGAGTTCGCCGCGGGCCAGCGGCGGCTTCAGCAGGTTGGCCGCGTCGTTCTGCCCGGCCGCGCCGCCGGCCCCGATCATCGTGTGGGCCTCGTCGATGAACAGGATCACCGGCGTCGGCGACGACTTCACCTCCTGGATGACCGCCTTGAGCCGGTTCTCGAACTCGCCCTTCACCCCGGCCCCGGCCTGGAGCAGCCCGAGGTCGAGCGACCGCAGGTCGACGTTCTTCAGCGGCGGCGGCACGTCCCCTGCGGCGATCCGCAGCGCGAGCCCCTCGACCACCGCGGTCTTGCCGACCCCGGCCTCGCCGGTGAGGATCGGGTTGTTCTGCCGCCGGCGGGTGAGGATGTCGATGACCTGCCGGATCTCCGCGTCGCGGCCGACGACCGGGTCGATCTGCCCGGCCCTGGCGTTGGCCGTCATGTTCACGGTGAACTGGTCGAGCGACGGCGTCTTCGAGGAACCGGTGGGCGCGGGGTGACCGTCCGGCCCGGCGGCGGCGGGGGCGGCCGCTTCCTGCTCGTTCTCCTCCGAGGCGAACCGCGGGAGCAGGTCCTTGAGTTCGCGCTGGAGCCGCTCGCCGCCGATCTTCGCGAGTTCGGGGACGGCCGTGGTCGTGCGGGCCGAGAGCGAGCGGTCGGTGAGCAGCGCCGCGAGGACGTGTGCGGTGCGGACGCGGGTCGCGCCGTACTCGAGCGACGCGAGCACCCACGCCTCGCGGACCGCGTCGAGGACGTCGGGCGACAGGTCCGGGGCGCGGCCGTTGCCGGTCTTGAAACGCCCCGCGGCCGCCTCCAGTTGCTGCCGGACCTTGGCGGCGTCAACGTCGTACTGCTTGAAGACCGCGACGAGGTCGTTGCCCGTCCCGTCGAGGAGCTTCAGCAGCCAGTGCTCGAGTTCGACGTGGAAGTGCGTGCGGGACAGGCACAGCCCGGCGGCCCCCTCAAGGGCGCGCTTGCTGGTGCCGTTGAGCTTCTCGAACAGCGAGCGGGGGTTGACCGTGGCCATGGGCGGGTCTCTGTGGGACTCGATTAAAGAAGAGGACTAACCACAGAGGCACAGAGACGCAGAGCAGACGAAAGACAGAGATGCTGTCGCTCAGAACCCGGCACTGTCCCGGCGGTTGGCTTTCTCTGTGTCTCCGTGCCTCTGTGGTTCACCTCGGTTTTGGGTCACACCAGTTCGCCGGGGGCGAGGCTCTTCCGCGGCACGACGTAGAGCGTGAACCGGAGGGTCGGGGTCTGCCCGGCGACCTGGACCGTCAGGTCGCGCTGGCCGTGGATGCTCCCGGCGATCAGGTTCTCGTTCAGCCGCACGGCGAGCGACAGCGACTTCTGCACGGCGGCCCACTCGGCGGCGGTCGCGTCGGTGGCGAGCTGGAAGTACGTGACCCCGCTCGGGTGCGGGAGCGACCGTGGGACCGCCCGGACCGGCGTGAACCGGAGCCCCTCGCGGCCGTCGCGGAACACGGCGTCCACCCGCTCCGAGCTGCCGACTTTCATGTCGAGCACGCCCGGCTGGGTCAGCACGCGGATCAGCTCGTCGCCCGAGAGCGTGCTCTGCACCGCGATGTAGATCTGCCACGTCGACTCGACCCACGCCGCCTCGAGGGCCACCTCCATGCGGAGCCCGGCCCCGACGAACGGCCGGCTCTTGTAGTCGGGCTCGACGAACACGTCGAGCAGCGCGTCGATCGCCCGCTTCAGGAAGTACAGCGACCCGCCGATGTCGTCGTGGTCGTACCGCGGGAGCGGGGGCGGCCGGCGGGACGGGCCGAACAGCGCGAGCTGGCCCACGCCGCGGCACAGTTCGAGGTACGCGGTCACCGGGTGCAGGCCGGACGTGAACGCGAGCCCGGCGAGCAGCGCGTACAGCTCGTTGAGCGCCCGCAACTGCGCGCCGATCAGCACGTCGGCCTGGTTCCCGCCCTCGAACGCGAGCCCGCGGTCGAGCACCTGCCCGGCGAGGACGTCGATCTTGGTGCCGACCCGGTCGTAGGTCGCCTGGAGGATGTCGCGGGCCAGCGCCGGCCACGTGTCGCACCCGAGGACCGGCGGGATGTACCCGGGCTCGAACTCGGGGCGGCCGTCGGCCCGGCTGGACCGCACGATCTTCGCGAGCGGCAGCACCGAGTAGCCCGCGAAGTCCTGGCCCGAGGTGAGGAGCTGCGCGTTGAGCCGGCGGACCACGACGGCCTCGCGGTCGTCGGCGGCGTTCTCGTCCTCCAGCTCCTGCGCGTCGAGCCGGTACCGGGCGAGGGCCGAGCCCGGGTCGGCCTCCGCGGCGTTCGCGCGGCCGAGCTGGAGCACCGGGACGGCGAGGTACACGGTGACCCGCGGGCCGCGCTCCAGGCCCGGCCGCAGGTCGATCGGCGCGAGGGCCGCGTCCTCGGGGGCGTCGAGGGTGGTGCCGTCGGGGAGCCGGGCGCGGAGCCGGCGGACCTGGAACCGCGAGTTCGCGAGCGCCTCCGGGTCGATGTCGAGGACGCGGCACCCCCAGGCGTACGGGGCCAGCGTGTCGGCGAGCTGGCGGGCCTGGTGGTCGGTGTGGCGGCCGGCCGCCTGGAGGTGGTGGGGCCGAAGGAACAGCCCTTCGTGCCAGTGGACCGCACGGGTGGACATCGCTACTTACCCCGGGGGGGGTCGGGCCGGCGTGACCCCTTCTGATATAATCGCCTCCGCACCAGAAGCAAGAACCCCGGACCCGCCCGATGCGTGACGACACGGCGCTGTTCGCGTACCCGGTGTTCGCCAGCGCCCTCCGGGTCCGGGAGCAACTCGCGGCCGGCCGCGCGCTGGAGTTCGAGCGGGAGCACTCGCGGCTCAAGGAGCTCCTGTCGGCCCCCGCCGCGGCGGCGACGATCGGGCCGCGGCCGGCCGGGCGGGCCGCGGCCCCGGCGGCCGGGTTCCTCGGGGTCCGGTACGCCCTGACGTGCTGGGCCGACGAGCTGTTCACCCAGGTGCCGGCGTGGCGGGACCGGTGGAACGAGCGGAAGCTGGAGGTCGAGCTGTACGGCTCGAACGACCGCGCGTGGCGGTTCTGGGAGCAGGCGAGGCTCGCGTCCGGGGCCGGGGACGCGGACGCGCTGGAGGTGTTCTTCCTGTGCGCGCAGCTCGGGTTCCGCGGCACCCTCGCCGACGACCCGGCCAAGCTCCGCGAGTGGGCCGACGTGACCCGCGAGTCGCTCCGCGAGCTGCCGGTCCCCGAGTCCCCGTTCGACCTGGAGCCGGACCCCGAGTTCGACGCGCCGCCGCGGCGGGCCGAGGCCCGGTTCGAGCGGATGCTCGGGGTCGCGGCCGCAGTGGCGCTGGTGCTGATCCCGGTCGCGGCGTTCGTCCTCGTGTCCGGCCTCGGCGGGCGATAGCCCGGCCTTCAACTTTTGCAGCACGAACCGGAGAGGAGTTACGCGGTGGGCTTGGTGGGGCAGACATTCGTGTCTGCCTCGTGAGGCGACTGGCGGCAGACACGAATGTCTGCCCCACCAAAAACAAGCAGATCCGAGCCACTGCCAAACTCCTACCGGAATCCCGATTGTTCTGGTGGCACAGGCCTCTGGCCTGTGTGAGCTTCCACAGGTTAGAGGCCTGTGCCACCGAACCCGGGCGGGCGAATGCTACCGGGTTCGCGGCGGAGTCCCGTGTGCTCGTTTCGAGCTTCGTGCTTTGAGTTTCGGATTTGGGGCGAAGCCCCGACCCCGGCAGGCCCCGCACCCATGCTCACCCTCGCCCGCTGGCTCTGGTCAAAGGTCACCGGGTTCTTCGGGCTCCTGCTCCCCGTGGCCGGCGAGACCGCCCGCGGGTCGCGGCCGCTCGTCTTCTGGGGGCTCCACGTCCTCGTGCTCGCCGCGGTGCTGGCGGGCCTCGGGTGGGCGAACGGGCGGTTCGACATCGTCCGGTACGTGGAGGCCCCGACGGGCTGGCTCGCCCGGGTGTGGCTCCCGCTGCTCGCGCTGATCCTGTACGCGAACGCCTGGGCCGCACTGTGGCTGTGGCGGCTCCTGCGCCCGGTCGCCCGCCCGTCCCCGTTCCCGGACCTCGACGCGGCGTGGGACGCGGCCGTCGGCGCGGCCGAGCGGGCCGGGGTGTCGCTCGCGCGGCTCCCGGTGTTCCTGATCATCGGGCGGCCCCGCACCGGCGGCGCGGCGGTGTTCGAGGCGGCCCGGGTGAAGGCGACCGAGTACGCCGCGCCCGGCGACCCGCCGGTCCGGCTGTTCGCCACCAAGGACGCCGTGTACGTCGCGGCCGACGAGTGCTCGCTGCTCGGCGGGCTCGCCGGGTGGGCCGCGACGGCCGACGCCGACGACGGGCGGCCCGACGACCCGGCCGCGGACCCGGCCACGGCCGACCAGTTCCCGACCCTCGCGGCCCCCGCCGACGCCCCGCAGGAGGCCGAGGCCGCGCCGCCCCCGGCCGCGCCGCTCGCCAAGGACCCGGCCCGGAGCGCGCTCCTCGCGGCCCGGTTCCGCCACCTGTGCCGGCTGCTCCGCGGCACCCGGCGGCCGCTGTGCCCGGTGAACGGGGTGCTGGTGCTCGTCCCCGAGGCGTGCACCCGGTCGCCGGCGCTCGCGAACCAGGCCGGGTTCTTCGCAGCCGAGGACCTGCGGGCCGCGGCCGAGGTGCTCCAGGTCCGGTGCCCGGTCATCGGTGTGGTGTGCGACGCCGAGCAGATCCCGGGGTTCGCCGAGTTCCTCGCCCGCGTCCCCGCGGCCCGCCGCAGGCAGCGGCTCGGGCGCAAGCTCCCGTACGCCGCGCGGCTGTCGGTCGCGGACCGGGCCGGGCTCGTCGTCGAGTCGGTCCGGTGGCAGACGGCGACGCTGGTGCCGCGGCTCGTGTACCGGGTGATGCCGCCGGTGACCGAGCCGCCCGCGAACGCCCGGCTGTTCCAGTTCGCTGTGGCGGTCCACGCGCGGACCGACGCACTCGTGCGGCTGTTCACGCGGGTGCTGGCCCCGGAGCAGAACGAGGCGGTCCTGCCGGGCGGGTGCTTCTTCGCCGCGACGGGAACGGGGCCGGACCGGCAGGGGTTCCTGACGGACGTGCTGGCGCAACTCGTGGAGGGGCAGAACCTGGTCGCGTGGACGGCGGCCGGGCTGCGGGAGGAGGCGGCGGTCGGCCGGCGGACCGCCCTCGGCTACGCCCTGATCCTCGCCATGATCGCGGCCACCGCCGGCCTGGCCGTGGTCCTCCTGGGCCGCCGGTGACCGTGGCGCGTCACCGCTTCGGGGCCGCGACCGGCACCTCGCAGAACGTGAGCGCCGCGAGGCCGTTCTCGCCGCGCAGCAGGTTCGCCTGGCTCCACGCGGCGCTATCGAG
The DNA here is from genome assembly GCF_051859125.1 of Gemmata sp. NCBI lineage: Bacteria > Pseudomonadati > Planctomycetota > Planctomycetia > Gemmatales > Gemmataceae > Gemmata > Gemmata sp. Next base: position 10,989 of record NZ_JBHYGG010000061.1, on the reverse strand, counting down.
GTACGTGATCTTGCCCCCGGTGGAGCCGGCCGTGAGCTTCAACCGCACGTCGTTCCCCAGGACGGACCCCGACGCGACCTTCGCCTTCTCGCCGTCGAGGTAGAACTGGCTCACGAGGGCGTCGTTCCACTTCACGGGCTGGTCGAACTCCAGCACCAGTTCGTCCTTCTTCTCGGTGGCAAAGTACGCGCGCCTGAGGTTCGGCGGCGTGATGCTGGTGGTGGGCACCTTCCCGTAGTGGTCGCGATCGACGAGCGGGCAGATGAGCCGGGCGAACTCGGCGTACCCCGCGGCCGGGAAGTGGCACCCGCCGGGCGGGTCGATCCCCAGCGTGGACATGATGCTCATGTTCGAGAACGCCGTCGGCAGCGTCCGCTGCACTTCACGCAGGCGGTTGTCGGAGCCGTTGATCCCCATCGCGCACGACTTGGGCCAGATCTGGAACACGTAGTAGTGCTTGACGTTCGGGAAGTCCTGTTTCCACGCGGCCGCCAGCTCGATGAAGAGGTTGCGGTAGTTCTCCCAGCCATAGCCGCCCGTGGGGCCGTCGGCCCCTTGATCGTTTTCGCCCTGGTGCCAGAGCACGCCGCGGATGCCGTGCGTCAGCTTCGCCTGGCGCACGCGCCACAACAACCGGCCGTAGATGGTCGTGCCGTCTTCGGGGTCGGCCGCGTTCCGCTGGTGCTGGTCGATCCGTGTTCCGCCGACCGCGCCGTTGATGAGGCAGATCGGGATCTTGTGACCCTCCACCAGCCGCCGGGCCAGTTCCATCCCCCAGTAGCCGACCTGGAGCTTTTCCGCGTCGCGGCTGCGGTGAACGGCGTTCCCCCAGCCACCCTCTGGTTTCGGGCTGCCGGACATGCCGCCGAAGGTGCGGACCCACTCGCTGCGGAACGCGGGGTCGGCCTTGCCGAAGTCGGTCGCCACCGCGTTCGATTGGCCGTTGATGATGTACGCGTCGCCGCAGACGAAGTTGCCGACGGTTTCCAGCACCCTCTCGCGGCCGCCGGTGCGGGTGCCGAACTCGACCTTGTACTTGACGAGCCCCGGCTTGAGCTTCGCGGAAAGGGCGAAGGACTTGTCGGCCGCGGGCTTCAGGTCCGTAGTGCCGACCAGCTTGTCGTCGGCGTAGAGCTTGAGGAACACCGTGTCGGCGGCTTCGGCGAGCGTGCCGTTGTAGTGAAGCGTCCCCTCGTTGCTGTCGTCGCGGGCGTAGAACTGGTTCTCGACGGGCTTCTCGTCCTTCGCCGGGGTGCGCGCGACCCATGCGTCCTTCGTTGGTTCGGTCACTACAAGGGTGACGAACTGCGTCGTCGGCTTGCCGCCGTTGTCGATCGCCACCGCGACGGTCAGCGTCCCACTGTTCTGGGCGCGCTTCAGGACGAGCTTCCCGGGCACGGCCTCCTGAATCGTGGCGAAGTCGGTCACCTTCCAGCTGTAGTTGAGCTTGTCCGCACCCTTCTCGCGCATTGCTTCCAGATTGGTGACTTGCGGCACGACCTCGATGGTCTTGCGGCCGTCCCACGTGGCCGGGGCCGCGAGCGTGAACACCGGCTCGGGGATCGCTTCCGTGATCGTGACCGCGACGGCGGCGGTCTTCACTTCGCCCGGGTAGACCGCCTTCAACTGGACACTCAGCGACTGGTCCCCGACTACGCGGCCGGCGTCGAACGTGAACGAGAAGCGGTCCGTCGCCGCAACGGTTTCGCGGCCGTCGCGGGTCACGATCCAGTAGAGCTTCTGCGCGCCGCCGGCCTTCGCGGTGAGCGTGACGCTCTTCCCTTCTTCAACGGACACCTTCGTCTCCGAGACGGAGAACGCGGTGCCGGCCTGCACAATCGGCCCGACCGCCGTCTGCATCGGCTTCTGGTTCTCGTACTGCAACCGGACCCAGTCGGCCGAGCGCGCGACCTTCGAGACGCGCACCTCGTCGAGGTCGCCCACGAAGTCGTAGTTGTTGTACCAGCCGCCGATCCACAGCCGGGCCGGGGACTTGATGTTGAGCGGCCCCGACGCCGTCGCGGAGGCGCCATCGAGCGCGCCGTTCACGTACAGTCGCGAGTTCCCCTTCTCGTAGGTGTGAATGACGTGAACCCATTCGGCCCGGGGGAGCACGCTCTTCCCGGCCACGTTCGCACCCGAGAAGAAGCAATCCATGCCGACGTGCGGCGGACTGCGGTACTGCATCACCACCTTCCCCTGCCCCGCCTGATTGCCCCAGCCGATGATCGTCGCGTTCGGCCTCTCGGCCCGGAACCACGCCTCGGAGCTGTGGGACTCCGCCCCCGTGGGATAGTTCGTGATCTTCTCGCCGCAGAACACCCCCTGCTTGCCCGCGAGGTGCCGGGCCTGACCCACGATGCCGGCCGCGGGGGTCGTGCCGACGTCCTTCGATTCGAGTGTGCCGGCAGCGTCGCTCACCGGCCCGTTCATGTGCCAGACGCTGAGGTAGCCGTTCGTTTCGTTGAACACCGCCTTGCCGCTCGACTCCGATTCGGCGTCGGCCCTGCCCCAGTGGAGCTTGATCTCCTGCCGCGCGTTCCCCTGAATCTTCGGGACGCGGACCCACACGCTGGCGGTCCCCTTCGCCGCGTCCCATTCCTCGATCTGGTACGCCAGCGGCTCGCCCTTGGCCGACGCGAACCGGAGGTCCTCGCCGTTGGCTCTCGCCTGGCTGAAGTCGAAGAAGTCCTTGTTCAACCGCACGAGGAGCGGGAAGCCCTCGAGCGCCGCGGCCGCCGGGAGGTCGGCCCCCTCGGGCGTGGTGAGGACGGTGACGGAGCCGGAGTGCTTCCACCCCGGGTAGTCGGCGGAGACCGGCCCCGCGACGGCGCCCAGAAGTGCCACGGCGAGCATGCGCGTCGTCATCGGGGAGTATCCTTCTTGGGGGCGGGGCTCAGGACACGTCGACCACGGGCCGGCCGAGCACCTCGGGGCGGACGGTGATCCCGAGGCCGGGCGCGGAGCCCGCCGCCATGAACCCGTCCACCCGCTGCGGGGCCCCGGTCGCCGTGCTGACGGTCACGTAGCTGTTGAAGTCGGTGCTGGTGAACCGGAGGTCCTCGGGGGTGCTGTGCGCCAGGTGGGCGATCGCGGCCGTGGCGACGTCGCCGCCCCAGGTGTCCTCGAGAGTCATCGCGATCCCCATGCTCACGCACAGGTCGCGGGCCTGCTTCGCCTTCGTCAGCCCGCCGAGCTTGCTGATCTTCAGGTTCACCACGTCCATCGCGAGGTCGGCCCGGGCCCGCAGGAGCGTGTCGAGCCCGTCGATGTTCTCGTCGAGCACGAACGGGTGGTCGGTGCGGCGGCGGACCGACAGGCACTCCTCGTAGGTCAGGCACGGCTGCTCGATGTACACGTCGAGGTCGCGCACGGCCCGGGCGACCCGCACGGCCTCGTGCTGGGTCCAGCCGGTGTTCGCGTCCGCGACGAGGCGGTCCCCCGGGCGGAGCACGGCCCGGACCGCGCGGATCCGCTCGATGTCGGTGTCCGGGTCGCCGCCGACCTTCAGTTGGAACCGCGTGTACCCCTCGGCCCGGTAGCCCGCGACCTTCGCGGCCATCGCGTCCGGGGCCTCCTGGGAGATCGCCCGGTACAGCCGGACCCGCTCGCCGAACCGGCCCCCGAGCGCGACGCACACCGGGACCCCCCAGTCCTTCCCGATGATGTCCCAGCACGCGACGTCGACCCCGCTCTTCGCGTACGGGTGCCCCTTGAGGGCCGCGTCCATCCGGTGGTTGACCGCCGCGACCCCGCGGGGGTCGAGCCCGATCAGGTGCGGGGCCAGCTCGCGGAGCCCGGACCGGACCCCCTCGGCGTAGGCCGGCAGGTACGCCGCCCCGAGCGGGCACACCTCCCCGTAGCCCACAACGCCCGCGTCGGTCTCGACGCCGACGATGGTGCTGTCGAACACGGTGACGGACTTGCCGCCGGACCACTTGTAGTTCCCCTCGCGGAGGGGCAACTCGACGCGGTGTGCGAAGATGCGGGTGATTTTCATGGTGCCGGGAGTTTACCCGGTGCGGGCGGGGGCGTCTTGACCCGGAGTCGAGGCTCGGGGTCAAAACGCGCACACCCGGGCGCGTTCACCAGCGACCGGGGCGGGTTCGGGGTGTGGCTCCTCGCGCCGCAGAAGCCGATCGAGCCGTCGCTGGGGTGAAGGAGGCCCTTGTGCCGTACACATTCGCGGGATACTTTGCGTGTTGGCGTGACCGGCGGGTCCACCCTCACGCGCAGCACGTATCCCGATAATCCCGAGTTCGGCGAAGCAGAGGTTAGCGATGAAGGCGGGCAGCCGAAAGTGGGACGAGGCGATCTGGGCTGCTGGGGCGGCGGGTGAACGCCCCGATTGGGCCGATGTCGTGTGGTACGCGGTTGATGGGTTTGGCTGCGTGGGGATGTTCACATCGGCCGGGCCGGGACCGATTCCCCGAACCGTGTTTCGCAGCCTTGAGGCCCACAACTCGCTGGCCAAATACCTCCGCGACCTGCCCTTTAAGGGCAAACCTGAGTTACTGATCCGCTACAAGCGGACCGACGTTTGGAGGCAGGCGGCCGAGCAAGGGCTGTATGCGTTCGACTACGACTGCGACAGTGAGTTGCCCGCCGGCTACCGTCTGGTCGCCCGCCCGCCGGCGTCGCTTGCTCTCAGTCTCAGCACCCTACCGACTTGGGTTCAGGAGCAGTTCGGAGACCTCTGCGTCTCGAGCGAGTCATTCGCAGAGTCGGCCGGACGTGTCCTGGATTTATCCGGCGTTCGTTCAGGGTTGGTCGCGTAGCGTCGGACCGCTCTCATGGCCAACCAACTTGAATGTAACCGAAGCTCCGGGGAGCGGGGTGAGCGCCCGTCCTGACGCCTGTCGAAGCTCGATCCACTCGCACTCGCACACCACACGCGTTCCTCCCGGAATCACCTGGCCGCACCGGGATGATTCGTTCGTCGGCATCACATCTCTTCGGAGTGACAACGGGCTGTCACCGACACGGGAGCTCCCAACCGCTCTACGGGGTCGGCCGGTCATCACGTCAGTGGCAATTGCCTGTCACTCACCCAGAACGTGTGCCCGCGACGGTGTCGGTGGCGAGCGCACGCGCTGCGCCATTTCCTCCCAGCGCGGTGGGGCGAGCACCCCTCGCTATAACGCACACAGCTCCCAGGGATTATTTCGGCGAAGCCGGCTTTTGTGGCGAGGACGGCATGAACACAGAGTTGATCGTCGAAGCGGCCCGCGACACCCTCGCCGGGACGGTCCCGTTCCCGGAGATCGTCGCCAAACTCGTCGCCGCGGGCGTGGAGTACTACCACGTCGATTACGTCGGCCTGAGGATGAACTTCTACGGTCCCGGGGGCGGCGTGCTGGCGACCCCGGTCACCTTCGAGGGCATGCCACCGGTCGGCGCCGCGCTCGACGCGGCCGCCCTGCGGGCCGCGATCGCGGACAGCCAGCGCAACGGGCAGAGGTTCCGCGACTTCAGTCGCCGGGCGATGGAGGCCGGGGTGCAAGGGTACTTCGCCTTCCTCCGCGGCAAGCGGGTCACCTACTGGGGCCGAGACGGCGAACAGCACACCGAGTGGTTCCCGGGAGCGGGCCCCGCGCGGTCGTGACGGTCGCCGCCCGGGCGGCGAGCGAGGTGCCGCAGCGGACGGCGCGGCATAAATTGGTTGTGTGACTCCTGGCTCCCCCGGCGGGCAGGCGAGCGGAGCCGTTCGGCGGCGGCGGGCGCGGGGTGCCCGCGCCGTGGATCGGAGACGGCCATCGACACCATTCATGAACTCGCGCGGCTCATCGAGCACGAGCGGGACGCGCTCCTCGCGGGGTGGCGGGCGAAGGTCCGGGCGCTGCCCGCGGCCCGGGACCTCGACGCCCCGACGCTCAACGACCACATCCCGGACCTCCTGGCCGAACTCGCCGCCGCCCTGCGGGTCGGGTCGAACGAGACGATCCCCGAAGCCCTCCTCGACGCGAGCCCGCCCGCCCACGGCCTGCAGCGGGTCAGGGACGCGTTCGACATCGAGGAGGTCGTCGCCGAGTACAACATCCTCCGCGGGTGCATCCACGACCTGGCCGAGCGGAACGGGCTGAGCATGCGGGGGCGGCCGTTCCACGTCCTCAACCGCGTCCTCGACGGCGCGATCGGGTCGGCAGTGGAGGCGTTCGCCACGCAGAAAGCCCTCGAGGTCCGCAACCGCCGCGAGGAGTACCTGGCCTTCGTGGCCCACGACCTGCGCACCCCGCTGAGTGCCATTTCACTGTCCGCGCGGGTGCTCGAACTGCTCCTCGCCCGGGACCCCCTCGACCAATCGCAGGCCGCACGGATGCTCAAGGCCCTCAACCGGAACGTGCAGCACCTGGAGGTGCTGGTCGGCAAGGTGATCGAGGAGAACTCGAACCTGGAAACCGAGGTCGGGGTCAAGCTGGAGCGCCGGGACTTCGACCTGTGGCCGATGGTCGAGGGCCTCGTTCACGACCTCCACCCCGTCGCCGGGACGTGTACCACGCGGCTGACCAACGCCGTGTCCGAGGACTTCGTCGCCTACGCCGACGCCGGCCTGGTGCGGCGGGTGCTCCAGAACCTGATCGCCAACGCGATCACCTACACGCCGCGGGGGGAGATCGTCATCGCCGCGCGGGCGACGGGCGACGGGGGCGTCGAGTGCTCGGTCCGCGACAACGGGGGCGGGATCCCCCCGGAGCGGTGCCGGGTCGTGTTCGACAAGCACGAGACGGACCCCGACAAGGAGGGCGGCCTGGGCCTCGGGCTCGCCATCGTGAAGACGTTCGTCGAGGCCCACGGCGGGGAGGTGACCGTCGAGAGCGAACTCGGCGTCGGCTCGACGTTCCGGTTCACCCTCCCCGGGCGAAAGGGTAAGGACTAGCGGACGGACCGCCGGTGGCCTGGCGCATCCGGCACACGGCGTGCGACTGTCATCTTGTCCGCAGGCCCCGAACCCTCTCGTCACTGCTCCGCACGCTCCCCGCCGGCGTCCCCATCCGGGGGCGGGTCGATCGCGTCGCGGTAGGGCTTCTCGGCCTTGTACAGCTCCAGCCGCGCCTCGTACTCGGGCCGCAGGTCGCCGGCGACGAGGGCGATGGCCTTCTCCTGCCACCGCACCGCCTCGGCGAAGTCGCCGGTCTCGGCGTGCGCCGCGGCGAGCGTGTCGAGGTAGCCCGGGGCCTGGTACTCGCTCAGTTCGCACGCCCGGGTCGCGTCCCGCAGCGCGGCCGCGCCGTCGCGGACCGCGTCGAGCGGGCACGTCGCCCGCAGCCACGCAACGTGGTTCAGCGTCGCCGGGTCGTCCGGGTCGATGTCGCGCGCCGCCAGGTGGTCGGCCAGTGCCGCGGGGAAGTTCCCCGCGCGGTAGTGGATCGCGGCCCGCAGGTTCAGCGCCGCGTCCGACTTCGGGTTCCGCTCGACCGCGACCGAGATGTCGGCCAGCGCCGCGGGCCAGTTCTTCGCCCGCCGGTGGGCCAGCGCGCGTGCGAAGTACGGCTTGCCGGCCTCCGGCCTCAGGCGGATGGCCTCGGTGAAGTCGGCGACCGCCCGCTCCGGGTCGAGGAGTTCGTGGTACGCGTAGCCGCGCTGGATGTACCCGGCCGGGTCGTCCGGGCTCAGCTCGATCGTCCTCGAGAAGTCGGCGACGGCCGCGTCGAGGTTCCGGGTGCGGATGTGCGACAGCCCGCGGTTGAACACCGGGGCCGCGTCCGTCGGGTCCAGCGCGACCGCGGCGGTGAAGTCGGCGATGGCCCGCTCGTGCTGCTTCAGCTCGGCCAGCGCCACGCCGCGGAGGTTCAGCGCGCCGATGTGCCCGGGGTCGAGCCGCAGCACCCAGGTGAAGTCGGCGACGGCCCGCTCGTGCTCGCCGACCCCGGCGAGTTGCCGCCCGCGGTACCAGAACGCATCGGCCGACGTGGGGTTCAGCCGCAGCGCCGTCGTCAGGTCGGCGATCGCCTCCTGGTTCCGGTCGAGCGACTCGAGCGACAGGGCGCGGTAGGTGTAGGCGCGGGCGTGCCGCGGGTTCAGGCCCAGGGCGCTCGTGTAGTCGGCGACCGCGTCCTCGTGGCGGCCCTGCACGGCGTAGGCGTTCGCCCGGTTGAAGTACGACCGGAACGTGTCCGGTGCGAGCGCGAGCGCGGCCCCGTAGTCCGCGTACGCCGCGTCGTAGTTCTTGAGCCGGCTGTACGCGGCGGCGCGGCCGTTGAGGGGGTCGGGGTCCTCGGGACTCAGCTCGATGGCGCGGGCGAAGTCCGAGAGCGCGCCCTCGAGGTCGCCGGCGTCCACCCGGGCCGTCGCCCGGTTGTGGTACGCGGCCGAGTAGTCGGGCCGCAGCTCGACGGCCCGGGTGAAGTCGGCGACCGCGTCGGCGTGCCGCCCGGCCACGGCCAGCGCGTTGCCGCGGAAGAAGTACAGGTCCGCGTCGGCCGGGTCGAGGTCGATCGCACCGGTGAACGCCTCGGCGGCCTGGCGGTACTCGCCCCGGCGGCTGTAGGCGTGACCGAGGCGCACGAGGGCGGGGACGTCCGGCGGTGGGAGGTGCTGCGACATGCGGCAATTATACGGGCCGCGGCCCCTCGCCACAGAGCCCGGTTCGGGGTATCATCGCACGCATCCCGCCCCACACGCCGGCGTTGCCTCAAAAGCCGAAGCACGAAAATCGAAGCACGAACAAGGCCCAGAGATCGGTGTGCGTCTTTCGAGCTTCGAGCTTCGTGCTTCGGGGCGAAGCCCCCACTCCCCTCCCGCGAGGTGTCCATGTCGCGCTGCCGTCACGACTGGGTCGTTGCGTTCGCCGGGTTCAGTTGCGGCCTCGCCGCGGTCGTGTCGCTCACCAGCGGGGTCCGCGTCGCCTCGGGCCAGCCGCCCAAGGGGCTGGTCGTCGCCCCGGCCCCGCAAGCGCCGACCCTCGCGGCGGCCGCCCTGGGCGCGAAGGTCGGCGAGAGCGTCGAACTCACCCTCACCGGCACCAACCTCAATGACCCGGTCGGCGTGCTGCTGAGCTGCCCCGGGAAGGTGACGATCCCGACCGACAACAAGAACGGCACCGACGCCGGCAAGCTCCGGGTGAAGGTCGAGCTGCCGGCCGACTGCCCGATCGGGCTGCACACCATCCGCGTCGCCACCAAGCAGGGCGTCTCGAACTTCCGGCCGTTCGTGGTGGACGAACTCGCGGCGGTCCCCGAGGTCGACACGAACCGCTCGAAGGACACCCCGCAGGTGCTCGCGGTCCCGACGGTCGTGACCGGCCGCACCGACAACGAGGCGAGCGACTTCTTCAAGGTAAAGGTGAGCCCCGGGCAGACCGTCGCGTTCGAGGTGATCGCCCGCCGCATCGGCTCGCCGCTCGACCCGATCATCGTGCTGCACGACGCGAAGACGAAGCGCGAGATCGTGGAGCTGTACGCCGACGACACCCCCGGGTTGCAGTCCGACTGCCGGCTCACGCATGCGTTCAAGGACGGCGGCGAGTTCCTCGTCGAGGTCCGCGACACGACCTACCGCGGCGGGGCCGACTTCTTCTACCGCCTGCGCGTCGGCGAGTTCCCCGGCGCGACCACCGCGTTCCCCGTTGCGGTGCAGCGCGGCCAGACCGCGAGCGTCGGGTTCGCCGGCCCGAACACCGCCGACGTCCCGCCCGTGAGCGTCAAGGCCCCGGCCGACCCGACGCTCGCCGCGGTGTACGCGTCGCCGAAGAAGGGGGGCGCGAGCGGGTGGCCGGTGCCGGTGCGGCTGAGCGACTGGCCGGAGAGCGCCGAACAGGAGCCGAACGACGACCCCGCGAAGGCGAACAAGCTCCCGGTGCCGGGCGGCGTGTCGGGCCGGTTCGAGAAGGGCGGCGACGCCGACCACTTCGCGGTCGCGGTCAAGAAGGGCGTGAAGTACGCCGCGAGCGCCGCGACGTTCGAGATCAACTCCCCGAGTGAGGTGCTCGTGCGCGTCCTCGACGACAAGGGCAAGGAGGTCGCCCGCAGCAACCCGACGCAGCCCGCGGCCCGCGTCGAGTTCACCCCGGCGGCCGACGCCACGTACACGCTCGCGTGCGAGCAGCTCAACTTCGTCTCCGGGCCGAACGAGATCTACCACCTGACCGTGGCGCCGGTGACGCCGGACTTCAACATCGTGCTGGCGCTAGACCGCTGCGAGGCCCCGGCCGGCGGCGGCACCGCGGTCGGCGCGACCGTCACCCGCCTCAACGGCTACGCCGGCCCGGTCGAGTTGAGCATCGTCGGCGACCCGGCACTGAGCGGCACCGTCACGCTCTCCGCGGGGCAGACCGTCGCGTTCGTCCCGCTCATGGTGAAGGACGGCACCAAGCCCGGCGCGTACCCGTTCCGGGTGCAGGGCAAGGCGACCGTCGGCACCGAGGCGATAGTGCGGACCGGGACGCTGGTGGACACGGTGAAGGCCACCCTCGGCGGGATGCCGAACCCGCCGCTCGAAATGATGAGCAACTGCGCCGCGGGGGTGACCGAGAAGCCGGCGTTCACCGTGAAGCTGACCGCCGACCCGGCCGCGATCGAGAAGGGGAAGGGCGGGAAGGTGCTGGTCGAGATCGAGCGGGGGGCCGGGGCCGACGGCGACGTCGCGGTCGCGCCGGTGTTCCCGCCGCCGAACGTGACCCCCGCGGCCGCCAAGCCGATCGCGAAGGGAGCGACCAAGACCGACCTCGCGCTGACGGTCGCCGCCGCCGCCGCGACCGGCCCGACGCCGCTCGCGCTGAAGCTCACGACGAAAGTTGGCGGCAAGGACTACGCCGTCACCCCGCCGCCGCTGGTGATCGACGTGACCGAGCCGAAGAAGGCGGAAGCGAAGAAGGACGCGCCGAAGAAGTGACGAGGCGAGAAGAGCTTGATCCGCAGATTACGCACATGGACGCAGATTAGAAATCCGAGGACAGAAGAGGCCGTTGTCGCCGGAGCCCCGGAGGGGCGGCGGAGGGTAGCCAGGGGTGGAGCGAGTCTTCGAGCGGGAACCCCTGGTCCGGGGCGATCC
>NZ_JBHYGG010000060.1:0-18116 GCF_051859125.1 Gemmata sp. | reverse complement strand
GCGGCGACCGAGGGTAGCCAGGGGTGCGGCCCGCTTCGGGCAAACCCCTGGTCCCGAGGCGAGCGCTCCCGGACCAGGGGTTTGCGCTCGAGGACTCGCTCCACCCCTGGCTACCCTCGGTCGCCGCTCCGCGGCTGCAAACCCGAGCGCGCTGGGGTGCGGGGTTGCCCATCTGGTTCTCGGCGCGGCGCGACGCTACGTTGACCCGCGGGGATCACTGATCGCGCTTGAGACGAGAGTTGTTCCATGACCGACCACGCACCCGCGGCCGCCGGGCCGAACCCGCTCCCCGTCCCGCGGCCGCCCGTCGAGCGGTGGCTCACCCCGGTGCGCCAGTTCCTGCACGTCGAGTCGGCCAGCGGGGTCGTGCTGCTCGCCTGCACGGTCCTCGCGCTGGTGCTGGCCAACTCGCCGGCCGCCGGTGCGTTCGCGGCGTTCTGGCACACGCACGTCGAGTTCGCCGTCGGCGGGTTCCACATCAGCGGCGAACTCGGGCACCTCGTCATCAACGACGGGCTCATGGTCGTCTTCTTCTTCGTCGTCGGGCTGGAGATCAAGCGGGAGGTCGTGTACGGCGAGTTGCGGGAGCCGCGGAAGGCGCTGCTGCCGGTGGTCGCCGCGGTCGGCGGCATGGTCGCGCCGGCGTGCGTGTACCTCGCGCTCCAGTGGGGCCAGCCCGGTCAGCGGGGGTGGGCCGTGCCGATGGCCACCGACATCGCGTTCGTCGTCGGCATCCTCGCGCTGTTCGGCCGCCGGGTGCCGCTCGGGCTCAAGGTGGTCATGCTGTCGCTGGCCATCGTGGACGACCTCGGCGCGGTCCTGGTGATCGCGTTCGTGTTCACCGGGTCGCTCGCGTGGGGCTGGCTCGGGGCCGCGGCCGCGGGGCTCGCGCTCATCTACGCGATGAACCGGGTCGGGGTCCGCTCGGTCGGCGTGTACACCCTCGCCGGGATCGCGACGTGGCTCGCGGTGTACAAGTCCGGGGTCCACCCGACGGTCGCCGGGGTGCTCCTCGGGTTCCTCACCCCGACCCAAGTGTGGGTCGGGGCCGACGCGCTCCTGGGCGCCCTGGACGCCTCGCGGGCGCGGCTCGACAACCACACGCCGCACACCCCGCGGTGGCACGGCGACCTGGACCAGTTGCGGTTCGTCGCCCGCGAGGCGTCGTCGCCCCTGCACCGCCTCGAAGCGGCCCTGCACCCGTGGGTCGCGTTCGCGATCATGCCCGTGTTCGCGCTGGCCAACGCCGGGGTGCCGCTCGACCCGGCGGCGCTCGGCGACCCGGTCGCGGTCGCCGTCGCGCTCGGCCTGGTGATCGGCAAGCCGCTGGGGATCCTGCTGGCGTGCGCGGTCGCGGTGCGGCTGGGCCTGACGAAGTTGCCCGACGGGGTGGACTGGCCGCTGTTCGCCGGGGGCGCGTGCCTGGGCGGGATCGGGTTCACGATGGCGCTGTTCGTGAACGGCCTCGCGTTCCCGGGGGCCGAGTACGCGACCGCCGAGGCCGCCGGGAAGGTCGGGACGCTCCTCGGCTCGCTCGTCAGCTCCGTGCTCGGGGCCGCGGTGCTCCTCGTGGTGATCTGGCGGCGGCGCGGGTGACGCCGAACCCCATGACGAGCCGGCAGCGGGCGGGTGCAGCGTGGTTGGCACTCAACCCGCGTGGCCGCCCCTCACCCGCGACTCGAAGACTCGTCGCGACCTCTCCCCCGAAGCCGGGGGCGAGGTGGGGTGGCTTGGTCCGGTGGCACAGGCCTCTGGCCTGTGCAGGCGGACACAGGCCAGAGGCCTGTGCCACCAGAACCAGGGGCAACACCTCGCTCCGTTCCGACGGGGAGAGGTCGCCGCGGGGGCTCTGGCCGCGGCGGGTGAGGGGCGGCCACGCCGCGCACCCGGTTCGCCACGAGGTTCCGCCGCCGTGCTCTCGCACCCGCGGGTCTACTTCCCGGCCCACCGCCAGCACGTCAGCCCGGTGAGGTCGCGGACCACGACCTCGTCGCCGCTCACCGCGAGGTGCGCCCAGGCGTCCGCGTCGCACACCTTGCGCTTGTCGAGCAGCTCGAACTCGGCCGGGTTCGCCTTCACCAGGAACAGGGTGCCGCGCTGGTCGAGGGCCAGGATCTTGTCGCCGCGGGCGGCCGCGCTCCAGTACTCGCCGAACCGCTCGTCGGTCCGCCACGCCTCCTTGCCGGTCGCCAGGTCCACGCACGCGAGCCGGCGGTCCTTGCCCAGCACGTAGGCGTGCCCGTTCACCACCACCGGCGACGTCATGTTCCCCTCGTACTTCAGGGTCCAGGCGTCGTCCGCTACGAGTGCCCCGCTCGATGAGGTGACGCGCACGAGCCGGGTGTTGCCGCCGTAGGTGCTGGTGAACACGCCGTCGCCGTGCGGCTGCGGGGTCAGGATGTTCATGCCGCGGAACGACGGGATCTCCTTGGCCCAGAGCTCCTTGCCGGTGCCCGGGTCCACGCCGGCCAGCTTCGTGCGGGTCTGCACCACCACCTGGTCCGTGCCGCCGAGCCGCGCGAGCACCGGCGACGAGAACGCCGACCCGTTCATCCCGCCCGCGTCCTTCAGCGCCCGCCACAGCACCTTGCCCGTCTTCTTGTCCACCTTCACGAAGCTCGCGCCGGCCTGGACGTACACGCCGGTGGCGTCCACGAGCGGCGAGCACACGAACCCGAAGTCCGGCACCGGGGCCGAGAACTCCTTGACGAAGTCGAGCCGCCACAGCTCCTTGCCGGTCGCGGCGTCGAGGGCCACGAGCACGTCGCGGACCCCGGCGACGTACAGCACCCCGGCGTCGAACGCGGGGGTCGAGCGGATCCAGCTCCCGTTCTTGGCGGCGAAGAACGGGACCGAGACCGCCCCCTCCCAGCTCGCCCGCCACAGCTCCTTGCCGGTCCCGCGGTCGTGCGCCGTCACGACCTCGGTCTTCTTGTCGACGGTCTGGGTGGTGAACACGCGGTCGCCGGCGACGACCGGCCCGGAGTAGCTCGGGCCGAGGTTCTCGACCCGCCACACCTGCTTGAGCGCGTCGCCGGTGAGCGTGTCGGGCCACGCCGGGCCGGGGGCGACGCCGTCGCGGGTCGGGCCGCGCCACTGGGGCCAGTCGGCCGGCACCGCGGGCGCGCCGGCGGCCGCGAGGACCGCGGCGACGAGGGACAGGGTCACGAGGGTGCGCATGGGTTCCGGTCCGTGGGGTGTTCGGCACCCCATTAGTAAGGCGCGGCGGTCCGCCCGTTCCACCCGGCGGGGGGGGCGTCGGGCCGCTCGAAGCGCCGCTGTTCCGGCCGCCGACACGAAAGCGTCACGCGATCGACGCGCCATCTTTGCGGCATCTTCTCGGCAAACTCATAATCGTCGCCTTCGGGCGCATCTTCTCGCGCTCTTCACGAAACAAACATTCCGCCCCCACACATCCGCTTATATTTGACCACAGATCGGACAGTTTCACCGTATCAACCACGCCCGTAGCGGCTCGGTTGTGCCCCCGCGGCGCGGATGCGTCCGCGTCGCGAACGTGGACTGCCGAAGTTTCACCCCACCTGACCTCAATCTTCATGAGGGCCACACATGATGTCCCTAACATCCCTGTGAAGTGACACCCGTTAACCGGGTCGAGTTTATGGTCGCACAGAAATTACCGCACTGCGGTGGTGCGACCTTCTCTCCGCGGGCTGGGACCGAGAGTTGTGGTCGACGTATCGGGATCGCAACGTGTGCGGTTCCAGTCTCACCTTAAAGTGCTTGGAGTTACGGAATGTTGCGGAAGCGCCTGACACCTGGGTTCACCCTGATCGAGTTGCTGGTCGTGATCGCGATCATCGCGGTCCTGATCGGCCTGCTGCTCCCCGCCGTGCAGAAGGTGCGCGAGGCCGCCGCCCGCATGACCTGCCAGAACAACCTGAAGCAGATGGGCCTGGGCTGCCACAACTACGAGAGCGCCAACATGGTGTTCCCGTCGATCGGGCAGTGCGACTCGACCGGGTCCGGCACGACCCAGTACTCGGTCCACTCGACCGCCACGCTGATCCTCCCGTACATTGAGCAGAACTCGGTGTACGTCATGTTCAACGTCACCGCCCCCTTGACCGGGACGGGTTCGACGGGCTACGCCAGTATGCACCCGAAGTCGCTGGGCTACGCCTACGACGACTCGGCGTGGCCGAGCGGACAGGAGGCCGCCAAGACCAAGATCAAGACCTTCATCTGCCCCAGCGCGCCGATCGCCAACGACGCCCGTGACCCCGTCACCGGGCTCGGCGGGTTCGACTACATGTTCCCGACCCAAACGGACGTCGATAACTCGTCTGGCGTGCGCAACTCTGCCCTGCCCTCCGGCGGCATGAACGGCAAGGAGCAGGGCTTCTTGACGTGTGACGGTCGAACGGTTACCGGCGTGACTGACGGCACCTCCAACACCATCCTGTGCATCGAAGACGCGAGCCGGGCGCACCCGACCGTCGCCACCTTCGGTTCGCAGTCGGCCCGCCCCTCGCCGACCAAGGCGGTCGGTCGAAACGCCTTCCCTGTTGCCGGCAGTGGTGGCGAAACGGAAGCTCGCCGGGTGTACGCCTGGGCCGACCCGGACGCCGTTGCCAACGGCTTCTCGGGTCCGAGCAACGCGACCAGCCCCGCCAGTCGGGTTGCCAAGATCAACAACTACGCCACCCCGATCGGCGGCCCCCCGGAATGCCTCTGGTCGGTCAACAACTGTGGGCCGAACGACGAGCCGTTCAGCTTCCACACCGGCGGCGTGAACGCGGTGATGGGTGACGGCAGCGTGCGCTTTATCCGGGACAGCACGACCTTTACCGTCCTGAAGTACAGTATCGGCGCGACCGACGGCCAGACCGTCACCCTCGACTGATCCGCATCCGACGCACGACCCGCGGGCCGGAGGCACCAACCCTCCGGCCCGCGGCCGTTCCCACACTGACCAACCACACCACGGAGCGATTCGCACATGCGACTCACGATGATCGCCCTGTTCGCGGCCACCGCCCTCACGGTCCTGGGGTGCGAAGGCAAGCCCGAGATGCGGCCGGACCCGGTCGAAGTGAAGGTCTCCGTCCGGCTGCCGGGCGGAGCCTCGGCCAAGGATCTGAATCTCACCCTCCAGCCGCAGCAGAATGCGCTACCCGGGGGCGGCAAGCTCGACGCCAGCGGCACGATCACCACCAAGGTGGTTCCCGGGAAGTACGTCCCGTACTTCGACGAGGGGAACGCCAAGTACCCGGCCTACGCGAAGATCCCCGAGAGCTTCAAGTCCCCGACCGCGGACAACGCGGTCGCGATCGACGGGACGCAGCCGGTGACGATCGAAGTGAAGTGACCCCGGCCTGGGCGTTCCAACTGTTGTGTTCATGGTGGGTCCGCCAAACGGCGGACCCGCTCGCGTTTCCGGGGCCGCGCTACCGGCGGAGCAGGCGGGCGTTGAGCGCCACGGCGACCACCGAGAAGAGGCCGTTGGCGAGCCAGCACCCGACGACGAGCGGCACCTTGCCGTCCTTGCCCATGCCGGTGCCGGCGAGCAGGATCGGGTAGTAGACGAACATCATCGGCAGGAAGCAGATCACGAACGTGCTCAGGTAGTCGGCCCGGTTCGCCCAGATGCCGATCGGGCACCCGACGAGCGCGAACAGGAAGCACCCGAACGCCAGCGCCGGCCGCAGGTAGTACTCGGCCTCCAGGTTCCGCTGGGTCCGCTTGTAGTAGTCGACCTGCATCTTGTAGTGCCGGTCCTGGTCGAGCGAGCGCTGCCGCAGCTCGGGGTTCGGCTGGTCCTGGGCCGCGTCGAGGTTGTCCTGCCGCCGCTGGGCGGCCGCGGCCGTGTCCCCGCGGGCGGCCTCGATCTTCGCCGGCAGCTCGTCCCAGAGCATCGCCGAGACGCGGGTCTTCGAGTCCTTGCCGTTGAGCCCCTCGGGCAGGTCGATCGGGAACGGGCCGTTGGACGCGGCGGCCCCGGCGGTGTTCTTGTCGTACACCACCAGCCGGTCCGGGTCGACGTACAGCTTGCCCTCGGCGGGGTCGACGCGGAGCCGGGCCTCGCGGGCCCGGGCCACCACCTCGTACCCGAAGTACGCCTCCTGGCCGGTCTTGGCGTTCCGCAGCTTGGTCCGCTTCTTGATGATCACGTCGACGAGCCGCTTGCCCTGCACGTCGCGGACGTACATGACGTACGCCATGCCCGGGTGCCGGATGCACCGGTCCCGGCGGAGCATGTTGTAGAGCAGCTCCTCGGGGCTCTCGAGGAGCTGCTTGTAGAGCACCTGCTGCGACAGCGGGATCGCCGTGTGGTACAGCGCGGCGGTCGCCGCCGCCGCCAGCGCGCCGAGCAGGATGGCCGGCTTGAGGATCGTGAACAGGTGGACCCCGGCGGCCTTGATGGCGACCACCTCGTTGTCGTGCGACAGCCGCCCGTACACGACGCACGACGCGAACAGCGTGGTCGCCGGGATCGTGTACGGGAGCGTGTTGGGCACGAACAGCGGGATCGCGCGGACCACCTGCGCGATCGACAGCCCCATCTGCATCCCCTGCTGCACGAGCAGCGCGGTGACCAGCAGGCCGGTGAGCACGGTCAGCGCCAGCACGAACACCTTGAGGAGTTCGAGGAAGATCAGGCGGTTCAGGAGCGTGCCGGTCATCGTCGTGCGCCTCGGGTTTGTCTCGGTCGTCTGGGCGAACCCCGAGCGCGAGCGAGGGGGTGCGCTTCACCCCCTCGCTCGCGCTCAGGGTTCGCCACCGCACCCCGCTACTTCGCGCCGCCGGTCCCGCCCGTGAACATCTTGGACGCGCGGGCGCGGAGCCGGTCGGCGACGGCGCGGGCCGGCTCGGTCACCAGCGGCACCGCCTCGGGCCGGTACTTCAGCTCGCCGCCCTCGCGGGTCAGCTTGATGCGGAACAGGTTCTTGCTCAGGAACGCCGTGAGGTCGCCCACGGGGGTGTTCACCATGCGGGCCATCACCTGCGAGCCGAGCGTGTAGAAGTCGAACTTCACGTACTCGCCGGTGAGGTCCAGTTCCCCGCTCCCGCCCAGGCACAGGGCCTTGCCGATCAGGTCCACCTGGTCCACCTTCACCCGGTCCCCCTGGATGCGGAACGTGGCGTGCGCCTCCTCGAACGCGGTCTTGTCCGGGGCCTGGAGCTTGAGCACCTTCACCAGGTCGAGGAGGACCGGCAGGTTGTACATGCGGCCGGTCGGCACGTCGACCTTGCCGGACCCCTCGAGCACCAGCCGCCCGGTCTTCGGGTCGGGCCGGTTCGAGAGGAGCAACTGGGCCTGCGCGATCCCCTTCAGGTCGGCGTCGGACCCGATCTTGTAGTGCTTGGCCATCTCGTCGAGCTGCACGTCGGTGGCGGTGAGCCACAGGCTGAACCGCGGGACCTCGGTGAACGCGACCCGGCCCTGGCCGCCGAGGACGCCGTGGAACAGGTCGCCGGCGACGTCGGTGAACTCGGCCTCGATCGGCAGGAACTCGCCCGGCCGGGCCGGGTCCGGGGCCTGGGGCTGCGCGGTCACCCGGGCCGAGAGCCGGCTCACCGGCTGCCGGGCCACGACCGCCCGGTCGAGCCACAGCGCCCCGCGGACCAGCCCGCAGTGGTCGCCGTCGTACCGCCCGCGGCACCCGATCGCGCCGAACACCTGCTCCCAGCCGACGCCCGTGTCGAACGACGCGCCGGCCAGCTTCAACTCGCCGTCCCAGTACACGACCGTCTTCGACGGCGCGGGGTCGGGGGTCTCGGTCCGCTCGGCGCGGACCTGCTTGATCCCGCCCGCCGGCGGGACCGCGGCGAGTGGCAGCGGGGCCGGCTCGGCCGGCGGGGCGCGGTTCGCGGTCGGCGGCTCCCACACCACCAGGTGCTTCACGAGCAGTTCCGCGCCGCCCTTGATCTTCAGCTCCTCGACGGCCGGCCCGAGCTGGCCCGGGAGCGCCCGGTACAGCGCGTCGTCGGCCACGAGCGGCGACACCTCGATCCCGCCCATGTTGGCCCACACGCCCCCGTCCGGGTACAGCCGCACGTCGGCCGCGGCCATCTTGAGCCGCGACGCGCCGTGCCGGGCGGTGACGTGGTTGGCGATCACCTGCCCCTGCTTGTACTCCAGCCACCCGGCGAGGTCGGTGAGCTCGTACGGCAGGAACACCGGGGTGACGGTCGGCCCGGAGAAGCTGAACGTGAGCTTCAGGTCGGTCGCCGGGTCGATCGGCGGGTCGCGGTCCGGGCGGCCCGGGGGCGGGGCGCGGTCGAGCAGCTCGATGTGCGCCGTGAACGTCACCCGGCCGGCCGGCTTGAACTGGCCCCACACGGTGTCGACGTTGAACGCGGTACACACCCGCTTCAGGTCCGCGTCGATCGGGCAGTTGTTCCCGCCCACGTCGAGCGTCAGCTTGTGGTCGGGGCTGTTCGGGAGCGGGCTCTTCGAGCCGTTGAGCCACACGGCCGCGCCGGCGTGGGTGGCGGTGAACCCGTCGAGGACGATCTCGTCGCGGTCCGGCGGGGGCACGAGCGGCTCCCCGGGCCGCACCGGCCGCCGCGGGTCGGTCGCCGCGGCCCGGATCACCAGCCGGCCCTTCACCTTGTCGAGCGGGTACGGGAACTCGGAGTGGTTGATGGTCGCGTCGCGGACGTCGATGCGGAACTCGTTCTCGCACAGGTTCACGCCCGCCTGCTGGACGATCTCGGCCACGAAGTCGCCGCGGCCCGTCGCCCGGAACCGGCGCACCAGTTCGATGTACTTGGGCGGGAACGCGTTCACCAGCGTGTCGTCCATCGCGAAGTTCGCGCCGGTGATGCGGAGGTTGATCGCCGGGTCCGGGCCGTCGCCGACGAGCTGCCCCTTGATGGTGATGAGCTGCCCGCCGGCCACGCCCACGAGGTCGATGCCCATCGTCGGCGGCCCGGCGTGCGTGTCGGTCCGCTTCACCCACCCGCGGACGTCGGTGACCGGGTACTTGAACTTCTCGTAGCACCCCGAGATCTGCTTCGGGCGCAGCTCCAGCTCCCGCTTCCAGCCGTTGCCCTCGCGGGCGTACTTGTACCCGAGGTCCACCTTCCCGACCGGGGAGTACATCCGGCGGAGCTCCGCGGCGCGGCCCGGGAGCCGGCTCACCAGGTCGTCGTCGATGCCCACGCCGGACACCGACATTTCGACCCGCTGGAACAGGTCCTCGAGCTTCCGCAGCGCCGGGCCGGCCCCGTCCTCGGTCCCGGCCCCGGTGCCCGAGGCGGTCGCGTCGGTCTGCCGCTCGGCGGCGGCCGCGAGGTTCCGCCGGGTCTCCAGCGACAGCCGCACCTTCGCGCCGTTGACCTGGGCGGTCGCGCCGTCCACCGACACCTTCCCGTTCTCGACGTGGACCCGGGCGGCGATCCGCTCGATGGGCCACGGCACGTCCGGGCTGACGTACTTCGCGTCCTTGATGTCGAACCACACGTCGTGGCCCCACTTCCGCGCGGCGTCCGGGCTGTACGACAGCACGGCCGTGACGGCCGCGGTCGCGGTGAGCCCCTGGCAGTGCGGGGCCAGCGCCGGGGCGAACCTGGCCGCCGCCAGCCCCGCGGCCTCGCCGAGCGGGAACTCCGGCACCTCGACCGCGACCGACGCCTCGCCGTTGGCCCGGTTCACCTTCGCCCGCACGAGCACCTGCCCGAACCCGCCCGCGGTCACCTTCGCCTGGACCGCCAGCACCGTGAGCGGGTCGTTCAGGAGGGTGAGGCTCGCGTCGGTGAGCGTCATCTCCGGGACCGGGTCCGGGCCGTTGTCGGTGATGTGGATCGTGCCGTTGCGGATCACGAACGTCGGCACCGGGGTGTCGGCGGTGAGCGGCTTGCGGCCGTCGGAGCGGGTGAGCGCCTCGGCGACGTTCCACTTGCCGTCGGGGCCGCGCTCGACGTGGAACACCGGGTTGTCGAGCTCGATCTTCTTGATGACGAGCCGGCCGCGGTTGAGCTGCTCCTTGTCGTGCGACAGCACCCCGCTCGGGACGACGAGGAACGGCGTGTCGGCCCCGTGCCGGGTGAGCCGCACGTCGGTGACGGCGATGCCGCCGAACAGCCGGAGCCGGGCGTCGCCGACGTGGACGTCGACCCCTTCGAACTGGTCGGCGAGGGTGGCGACGACCTGGGCGCGGATGCGGTCCGGGCTGACCCACGAGCGCGCGAGCCACCCGAAGCTGGCAACGGCCGCCAGCCCCGCGATGATCGACCCTCGGATCGCCCAGCTCCGCAACGACATCCGCCACCTGCGAGCCTGCGCCGGACCACGGGCGTGCGCCCCGGACGGTCCGGCAAGTCGCGGGACCATAGCAGGGTCCGGAATCTGGTCAATTGCGAGTGCGTGCGGCGACCCGCGAACGTGCGTGCGACGTTCCGGGCCGCCCCGAGGTGTGTGGTTGAGGTGTGGCGCGACCGACCAGCGAGACCCACTCCGTGGCCGTGTCTGAAAGGCGAGCGGGGGACGTAAGTCCCCCGGTGAATGAGAATTGCAGTTCTACCGGGGGACTCACGTCCCCCGCTCGCCCGAATTCACAGGCGCACCCGGTGCTTGGGGACTGGTGCCTGGTTGTGGGGGTCAACTCGCTCCGGTAAGATGCCGCTAACCTGTCCGGAGGTCGCCATGAGCGAACCCGTCCGCCACGTGCTCGACCTGTTCGACACACTGCCGGAACCGGACAAGCAGTCGGCGGTGGCCGCGATCCTGCTGCGCCGCCCGTCGGGCGAGCCGACCTCCCCCACGACGGGCTCGATTCGCTCGCGGGGGAACTGTTCGCGGCCCTCGACGCCGAGGAGGACGCCCGTGCGGCGGGTCGTTGATCGCGGGTCGTCTCTGTTCTGGTACTGGGCGTGGCTGATCGTCTGGGCCACAGGGGCGAGCACGTACCTGGTGTTGTGGGCACTCAACGCCCAAGCCGCGATCCCCCGTGCCTCTTGGCCCTCGTTCCTGTGCTGGTTTGCGACCGGGGCGGGTTTCGTGGGGATGCACTTGGTTCGCTGCCCGCGTTGCCAGGCGCGGTTCGCATCTCCGGAACGCTTTGTGAGGCCTTTAGGCCGCTGTCACAGCTGCGCCTATCCTGGACCACGGCGGTTCAACAGCGCCGATGCCGCCCCAGGCGCGGCAGCCGACGGCGCGGGCGTGTAGGGATTCCCAGATTCATCGCTCATTCGGCCCGCACAACTGCTGTGGGGTGACGTTCGGCGAGGGAGCCACACGCGAATGGCCTTCTGCCCGAAATGCAACGCCGCGATGGGCGCCATGATGCCCGCATGCCCGTCCTGTGGGTACGACTTCCCCGCCGAGCGCGACGGTGCCTCGGTCCGCGGGCGGGCGGCAGGTTTGCCGGCGGCGACGGTCGCGCTGGGGGTCGGTGCGGTCGGGGCGGGATTGGGAGCGGCGTGGACGGCGGTGAAGGCCGTGGCGTCGGTCTTCCAGGGCCAGTTCGAGGTGGCGGTGGTTGCGGCGTTCGTGTGCACGCTCCTGGTGGGGTTCCTCGGGGTCTTCCTCCGGTTGAGCGGCCGTTGACCGCCGCGGCCCGGTGCTGACCCCGCCGCACGGAACCGCTTGCTGATTCGTGTCTCCCAGCCCGCACGTAGTCTCGTTCGGCGGAGGGCTCGCGGATGACCGGGAGGCGATGGGGGCGACCCCGGTGGGTGTGGTTTGTTCTCGGTTGGCTCGCGCTGGCCTTCGGTGGGATGCAGGTCCGGCACGCTGCGAACACGGGCGAGGCGATCGGCGGGTACTTCTGGGCCGTCCTCTTCTTCGCCATCGCGTTCTGGCCGCGTCGCCCGCCCGCGGAGACCGAGAAGGTGGGCGGGTGAGTCGGTCAACAGGACAGCGGGTTGCGCTCCCCGCGTCGCCGGGGCCGGTGAGTTTGGTGTTTCGTTCGGCAGTGGAGGGCGTGCGGATGGGGAGTGGTGAGCGATCGGATCCGAACTCGCAACCCGTGGCTGACGCGCTGGTGCCGGCCGGCACCTGGATCCGCCTGGAGATCCCCGGACAGCCCGCGATTGTTGGGTTCACCTACGCCGATCCCCAGGCCGGGTTCTCGGCCCAGGGGTGGAAGGTCGAGGGGACCAGCCTCGACCAGTCGTCGCGGGTCATCGTGCGGCTGCCGATGCCGGGGGTGCCGTGGCGACCGTTGAACCCAAACGAGATCGCAGCACTCGGCCTGGAATCCCCGCCCTCGTGGGTGGCGGAGTTCTACGGTCCACAGCCCCCGCCGGGCAGTCCGTGGGGCGTGTGGCGGGAGCACCCGAAGCTCAAGGGCCGGTTCCTACCGGACCACCCGGACGACCTCCAGGTGTTCGTTCACGACGGCGGGCCGCGGACCTCCCCCAACCCGGCCGAGGCGGTCTGGGTCTCGGTCACCGGCGTGAACGGTGAGGTGTTCCGGGGCCGCGTCCTCAATCAACCGCACAACCTCCGCAGCGTGCGCCAGGGCAGCGAGATCACGTTCGTGGTCGCCGACGGGGCCGAGTTCCCGGTCATGGTCACCGACAAGTACCTCCGGGAACGCGGGGCGTGGGTCATCCACCCGTGCCGGAAGTGCGGGCACTCGGAACTCTTCGACGCGCCATCGGACCTGATGCGAGCGGTGTTCCCGAACGTTCCGGCCGGCGCCCAGATGAGCATGTTCAGCGCCTTCTGTCCGCTGTGTGGCGGGGTGCAGGTGGTGCAGTCGAAAGCCGGCCCGGACGGTGGAGAGACGGCCCCTGCGGCACCCCCACCGAAGCGCCCGTGGTGGAAGTTCTGGTAGCGAGGTCCGCCGAACCGGGCGTTGCAGACGTCGAAGACACGCAGGCTTTCCGAGGTTCGTCGCTCACCGCGTCGCCGGGCCGGTGAGCGAGTGTTTCGTTCGGCCACGCGGTGGCTTCCGTCGGGAGTGAGCGATGCCGATTTGGGGGTGGGTGTGCGTCGGGCTGGTGGCGGTCGTGGTTCTGGGGCTCGCGTACATGTCGTGGTCGAGGGGCAGCGGGAGAAGCGGCTCCAGCGCGACGGGCGGACCGTCGTCGCGCGGATCATCCTCGCGAACACGAGCCTGTACGACGCGAAGCCGGCGGCGTTCGAGTTCGCGTTCGTCCTCTTCACCCGCGACGCGGACACGTCCGAGGAGCACCTCGCGCTCCTCGAACGGGTGGCGGAGAACCTCAAGGCGTTCGAGCCGAACGACGCCGACCCCGCCGAGAAGAAGCTCGCGTGGGCGCTCGAGACCCAGCGCACGACCGGCGACGTGATCCGCATCCCGGAGCGGGTGACCGACGGGCACGAGGTGTACTTCGCCAGCACGCCCGTCAAGCGCCGCATGCTCCCGCACGGCCGCCTCACGCGGGACCACCTCTTCCTCCGCGTCATCCTCGACGGCGACCGCCGCGACGTGTCGATGACCGAGTACCCCGACTCCCCGACCGCGGGCGCGTGACGCCGAGGGGTCTGGTACAATGCCGGCGAGTTTGGGAGCCGTTCCCGCGACCGGGGCACCCGCAATGCCGCTGCACGACTGGTCTGCGCTGCCCGGATGGGACGGGGTGCGGCAGGTCTGGGGCGTCGAGTTGCTCTACGCGATCAAGCCCCAGCTCCCGCCGGCGTACCGGGCGTACATCGGCACCACGCCGACGTTCGCCATCGGCGGGCCGGAGGGCGGGCGGCCGGACGTCGGGGTCCGGGACTGGCCCGCCGGTGCGCCGCCCGCGGCCCCCCGCACCCGAGCCCGACCCCGGTCCCGAGCCGGACGAGGAGGTCGCTGACGCGACGCTGTCGGCCGATACTGCCCTTCTCGTCGAACGCGCCGGGCGGTTGGTCACGGCCGTCGAGCTGGTGTCGCCGCGGAACAAGGACCGTCTGTCGGCCCGGACCGCTTACGCCGCGGCGTATGCCGGCTACCTGATTCGCGGGGTCCACCTGTTGGTTGTCGACGTCCACCGGCGGCCCGCGGCGTTCTCGTTCGCCGACGAGATCGCACGGGCGCTCGGGATGAGCCAACCGGCGCTGCCGTCGCCCAACGCCGTCGCCTACCGCGTGGGCGGCCCGTCGCCCGACGGCGGCCGCTTCCTGGCCGTGTGGCGACGCCCTCTGACCGTCGGCGACCCGCTCCCGCAGATGCGCCTCCCCCTCTCGGCCGACGAGTCGGTAACGGTCGAGCTCGAAGCGACGTACCGCCGCGCGACCGAGGCCGCGTACCTGGGGTGAGCGGGGTAGCGCCACAGCGGACCGGCCCAATTCCAAGTTCGGCACGCAGAGGGGATGCCATGGAGGCGTTGCTGGCGGAGTTGGAGCCGTTGCTGTACGGGTACAATTACGTAGTCTTCCTCCGCATCTACCGTGTCCCGTTCGCCCCGGGCGAACCAGCCGCGTGGTATGTGACTCAAGCCCTTGGGCCGTCCGCGGTCGTCACCGGGTCAGTGCCGGTCACGGGCGCTGAAATTGTCGCCGAGGTCAAACAAGCACTTCAATACGTCGGCGACGAAGGATGTGGGCCCAAGCCATCGGCCCTGCAGTCGCGGCGTTTCAAGGAACTGGTTCCGGCGGTTCTCTCCGAGTTGGAGCGGGCCACCGCCGAGGCGAGCCTGTTGGCTGCGTTCGGTCTCCGGAAGGGGCATCCAGCGTACCCGGTCTTCTGGGACTTCGCGTTTGTCATTGCAGGTCCGGCGGGCGGGCTCGTGTTCATCGGCAGCAGCTCCGACTGAAGCACAGTCCGTTCGATTTCGGATGCCGTTAAGCGGCAGAAAGCGGGCGGCACGTCTGAACCGCGCGGTGTAAACTGGCGATGGCCCTCCGCAGGAGTAACTCGCGATGTCGCCGACGCTTCAGCAGTTCGGGCTCGACGCCCTCAGTCCGGGCGACCGCTTCGCCCTCGCGCAGGCGCTCTGGGATAGCGTCCACGACGCCCTGGACCAGCAGCCGATCTCACCCGAAGTTCGCGCCGAACTCGAACGGCGACTCGCCCTCGCCGACGCCGACCCGGCACGCGGCACGCCGTGGGAAGTCGTGAGAGCCGCGGCTCGGGCCCGGAGTTGAGTTGTTGGGCAGTTCTCCGCCCCTCACTCCGGTTCGATGCTCGCGGGGAGGCCGCGGTCGGCGAACTGCTCGACCATGAGTTCGGCGCGCTCGAGGTGCGTCACCAGCACCAGCGACCGGCCGCGGTGGTGCGCCTCCCACATCCGGTACTCGGCCTCGGCCGTGCCGAAGTGGGTCAACTCCATCACCACCTTCGCCACGAACATCAGGTTCTTGTCGGCGGCCCGGTGCAGGACCACCTTGAAGCGGCGGGGGTGCCGGCCCAGTTCGAACCCCCAGAGGTCCGAGCGGTCGTAGTGCCGGAACGAGGGGCGGATGGACATGGCGACCTCGGTTGTCCCGCGGCCGCAGCCGGAGCCGCAACCGCAGGAGACGCCGCCCGTGGGAGAGGGCGGGCGGTCCAGTGAGAACCCCGACCCACCTTCACAGTAACCACCGCCCGCCCCCGCGTCAAATCGGCAAGTGGCCGGACGTGAAGGCCCCGCGGGGACCGCGTTCGCGCGCGCCGGATTTGCCGATTGGGCGGCGCGTGCGAACAATGGTGCGGGCCCGCGCGACCGCGGGAAAATTCGAAGCACGAAATCCGAAATTCGAAACTCGAACCAAGACCCGAATCCCGATGTCATCTGGACACGTTCGAAGCGCGGAGCCGACGTCTTCTTTCGATTTCCGTGCTTCGGATTTCGTGCCTTCCAGGCCTTCCTCCCTGAGCTGACATGGCCGACCTCCTCGCCCGCATCCTGCACACGGTCACCTCGCACGGCTACACGCCGATCAAGGCGAAGCCGCTGTTCAAGCGGCTGAACCTCGGCGAGGAGGCGTACCCCGAGTTCCGCAAGACGGTCCGCGAGTTGGTCCGCACCGGGCGGCTCGCGGTCGGCCGGAACCAGACGATCCGGGCCGCCGACCCGCACGGCACCGTCACCGGGATCTACCGCCGCGCCGCCGCCGGGCACGGGTTCGTGCGCCCGCACGCGGTGGACGGCGCGTTGAAGCCCGACGTGTACATCCGCGAGGACAAGGGGCTCGACGCGGCCACCGGCGACGAGGTGCTGGTGCGCGTCACGCGCGCCGCCACGAGCATCAAGGACGCCGCCGGCGAGATCGTCCGCGTGCTCGAGCGCGCGACGCGCACGTTCGTCGGCACCTACTTCGAGCGGGGCGGCGAGGCGCTCGTGCGGGTGGACGGCACGCTGTTCTCGCACAGCGTCGCGGTCGGCGACCCGGGCGCGAAGGGGGCGAAGCCGCAGGACAAGGTCGTCATCGAGATGCTGCGGTTCCCGACCCCCGACCGCCGCGGCGAGGGGGTGATCTCCGAGGTGCTCGGGCCGCACGGCGACCCCGGCGTCGACACCCTCTCGGTGATCCGCGCGTTCGGGCTCCCGGAGGCGTTCCCCGAGTCGGCGCTCGACGAGGCCCGGCAGGCCGCCAGCCAGTTCGACGAGACCGACCTGGGCGGCCGCAGGGACTTCACCGGCGACCTCGTCGTCACCATCGACCCGCCCGACGCCAAGGACTACGACGACGCGGTGAGCGTGACCGTCGACCCCGACACGAAGCACTGGGTGCTGACGGTCCACATCGCCGACGTCGGCGCGTTCGTGCGGCCCGGCGGCGCGCTCGACGTCGAGGCCCGCAAGCGGGCGACCAGCGTGTACCTGCCGCAGAAGGTCATCCCGATGTTCCCGGAGGTGATCTCGAACGGGCTCGCGTCGCTGCAGCAGGACAAGGTGCGGTACGTCAAGACGGTGCGGATGGAGTTCACCCCGGGGTTGCAGCGGGCCGACGTCACGTTCTTCAACGGCGCGATCCGCAACCGCCGCCGCTTCACCTACGACGAGGTGCAGGCGGTGCTGGTCGAGCTGGCGGGCGGCGACGGGGTCAGGAGTCCGGAGTCGGGGGTCAGTAAGCAAACGAACGAAGAGGGTGACGCGGCGGGTCCGGCCCGGACTCCCGACCCCCGTCCCCTGACTCCCGAACTCGTGGCGATGATCCGCCGCATGCGCGACCTGGCGCTCCTGCTC
This sequence comes from Gemmata sp., assembly GCF_051859125.1. Classification (NCBI taxonomy): domain Bacteria; kingdom Pseudomonadati; phylum Planctomycetota; class Planctomycetia; order Gemmatales; family Gemmataceae; genus Gemmata; species Gemmata sp. The sequence goes on along the minus strand of NZ_JBHYGG010000060.1, from coordinate 1,082 downwards.
CGCAAGAAGCGGTTCAAGCGCGGGGCGCTCGAACTGGAGATGCCCGAGGCGGTGCTCGAGTACGACGCGAACGGCCGCGTGTCCGGGGCGCACTTCGCCGAGCACAACCTGAGCCACCAGATCGTCGAGGAGTTCATGCTCGCAGCCAACGAGGCGGTCGCCGAGCACTTCTCGCGGTACGAGGTGCCGTTCCTGCGCCGCGTCCACCCGGCCCCGAACGAGGAGAAGCTCGAGGCGTTCGCGCAGTTCACCGGCCTCCTCGGGTACCGCATCAAGCGGCCCCAGGACCGGTTCGAGCTGCAGCGGGTGCTCGCCGAGACCGCCGACAAGCCCGAGCGCGCCGCGATCCACTTCGCGCTGCTCCGGAGCCTCAAGCAGGCCGCGTACTCACCGATCCAGGACGAGCACTACGCGCTCGCGAGCCAGGACTACTGCCACTTCACCTCGCCGATCCGCCGCTACCCGGACCTGCAGGTTCACCGGCTCCTGGACCGGTGGATCAAGCACGGGACCGCGTCGGCCGACCTCGCGGAACTCACCGCCCTCGGCGAGCACTGCTCGAAGATGGAGCGCCGCGCCGAGACGGCCGAGCGCGAGCTGGTGAAGTCGAAGATCCTCACGCACCTGAGCGGCCGGCTCGGGGAACAGTTCGACGCGGTCATCACCGGCGTCGCGGACTACGGGTTCTTCGCGCAGGCCGAGACGATGCCGGCCGAGGGGCTGGTCCACATCTCGTCGCTCGTCGACGACTACTACTGGCACGACGACATGGGCCACGCGTTAGAGGGCCGCAAGACGAAGCGGCGGTTCCGGCTCGGGGACCGCGTGAGGGTCGAAGTGGCCCGCGTCGACGTGCAGCGCCGGATGCTCGACTTCCGCCTCGCCAACGCCCCGCAACCCGCCGCCGAGGTCGACGAGGTGCCGAGCTACGGCCCCCGGCCGCGGGTGGTCAGGAAGAACAACAAGCGCCGGCGAGATTAAAGCGGAAGAGTTTTATCCGCAGATTACGCAGATGGACGCAGATTTTCGGACAGAGGACAGAGGACAGAGGACAGAGGACAGAGGACAGAGGACAGAGGACA
>NZ_JBHYGG010000059.1:0-18291 GCF_051859125.1 Gemmata sp. | reverse complement strand
ACCCTGGGCTACGAACTGCCGCCCCCTTCGGGGGCTCAATGCCTTGAGTCCCGGAGGGACGACCGTGCGTAGCCCAGGGTGCCAACCCCGGGTCCGCGGGGTGCCAACCCCGGGTCCGCGGGGTACTCAAAATCCCGTCCCGCCCCCGGCCGGGCATTGACTCTCGCGGCCGAACGTCTCACGATGAACACCAACGCACACCCGGAGGTACCGCCATGGTTCGGCACGCGCTCGTGGCACTCGCACTGACCCTGGCGGCCCCCGTTTTCGCGGCCGCGCCGGTGCCCGCCGACGGCAAGGGGGTGACGTTCCCGTTCCCCGCGAAGGCCCCCATCGCCGTCTCCGTGAACGGGTACGACACGGCCCGCGAGCGGCTCAAGAAGCTCGTCACGGCCGCCCTCCCCAAGGAGGGTGCGGGGGTCGCCAAGGAACTCGACAAGAGCCTCGACAAGCTGTTCGAGGGCCGCGCGCTCACCGCCGTCCGCAAGGACGCCCGCGGGTTCCTCGTCCTGAACGACCTCGCGTCGCTCCTCCAGGACACGCCCGCGGTCGCCGTGCTCGTGCCGGTCACGTCGCACAAGGAGTTCCTCAAGACGTTCCTCACCAAGGACGAGGCGAAGACCCTGGAGAGCGGCCGCGACGGCGTGGACACCGTCAAGACCGAGGCGTTCGGCGACGAGAAGCCGGTCCACCTCGTCGACCTGAAGGAGTACACCGCGGTCACCCTCGACCGGGCCACGGCCGACGCCTACGCCGCCAAGTTCGCCCCCGCCACGGCCGATCAGATGGGCACCGACCTCGCCGAGACGTTTCTCAAGGGGGACGTCGCGCTGTACGTGAACCTCGACGCGATCAACGACCAGTTCGGCGACCAGATCCGCGGGTTCAAGGGGCTCGTCGACTTCGCGCTCCAGCAGGCCGCCCAGCAGGGCGCGTTCGGGGCGATGAGCAAGAAGCAGACCGAGGCGATCAAGGTGCTCCTCAAGGGGCTGATCCAGGGCGTCGAGGACAGCCGCGGGCTGGTGGCCGCCGCCGAGTTCCGGCCCGAGGGCGTGTACGCGAAGCTCCAGGTCCGGTTCACCGAGAACTCGCCCAGTGCGAAGCTGCTCGCGGCCGAGAGGCCCGAGGCGATGGCCGACGTCGGCAAGCTCCCGGCCGGCCTGGGCACGTACACCGCGGTCCGGTTCGGTAAGACGATCGGCGACCTCGTCCGCGACATGGGCCAGGAGTTCGCCACGACCGAGGACGACGCCCGCGGGGCCGAACTGCTGGAGGCGCACCTGAAGGCCGTGGCCGACGCCGGGCCGGGGGTCGAGTACAGCGCGTCGGCCCCGCCCGGCGCGGCGCTCAGCGTGACCGCGTACGCGGACGCGAAGAAGGCCGCGACGGGGCTGACCAAGGCGTACAAGGCGGTCGGGGCCGGCGGCCGGGTCAACGGGGTCGTCGTGAAGGCCGCCCCGCGGGTCGGCGACGACGCCGAGAAGTACAAGGACTTCACGTTCGCGTCGGTGAACGTCACGTTCGACTTCGAGGCCAGCGTCGCGGCGCTGCCGGAGATGGTCCGGGAGGCGACCCTGGAGGCGTTCAAGCGGGCGGTGCCAGTGAAGGCCGCCATGTGGGTCGGGACCGACGGCAAGGTCGTCGCCCGCGTCATGGCCAAGGACTGGGACGCGGCCAAGAAGCTCCTCGACCAGTACCTCGCGGCGAAGGACACGGTCGGGGCCAGCGCCGGGTTCAAGCGGGTCCGGGAGCAGCTCCCCGCCGAGGCGAACCTGGTGGTCATCGCCGAGGTGGAGGCCGCCGTCAACGGGCTCGTGAACTCGCTCCGGACCGCGGCCGACGCGATCCCCGGGTTCCCGCAACTGGGCGTCGTCAAGAGGGCCGGCGGGCCGCCCGCGTACCTGGGCCTCGCGGTCACCCTCAAGGGCGAGACCGCGACCGTGACCGGGTTCGTGCCGGTCCAGTCGCTCGAGGCCGCCGGCAAGATGCTCGAATCGCTGTTCAAGAAGATCGAATGACGTCGGTCTCCCAGGGCGGCGCCACCACGGCGGCCGCCCCTCACCTCCCCCGTTCAGGAGCGCCTTCATGTCCTCCCGCGTCGTGTCCGCAGTCGCGCTGGTCGCCGGGTTCGCGTTCGCCGCCGGGTGCGAGCGGAACGCCCGGCTCGAAGTCAAGAACTCGTACGATATCGGGCCGCAGGAGGGGAAGGCGATGATCCTCGACCCGCAGCCGAAGCCGCAGAAGTTCACCGTCGAGTTCAAGGCCGACAACGACGTGAACGTGCTCGTGTTCAAGGACAGCGACGTCCCCGCGGGCGAGGACGGCCTGGAGAAGGCCGACGCGAAGAAGGCCATCGCCCAGAAGAAGGGCAAGGCCGAGTCGTTCACCGTCGACGTCCCCGAGAAGACCGGTACGCAGATCGTGATGCGCGAGGCGCTGAAGAAGACCAAGGTCGAGCTGTCGGTCACCAACCGGAAGTAGCACCTCGGTCTCGAGTTTCGAGTTCAACGTTTCGTGTCGGGCGTGTGGCGGGTCGGTCGCGCGAAGCGGGCCGTGAACTTTAAACTCGAAACTCGAAACTCCGATGATCGTGACCATCGACGGGCCGGCGGCATCGGGAAAGGGAACGGTGGCCCGGGGGATCGCCGACCGGCTCGGGTTCGCGTACCTCGACACCGGCGCGATGTACCGGGCCGTCGCACTCGCCGCGCTGCGGGCCGGGGCCGATTGTTCCGACGCCGCGGCCGTCGAGCGGCTCCTCCCCGACGTCCACATCGAGATGCCGCCGGACCGCGTGCTGCTCAACGGCGGCGACGTGACCGAGGCGATCCGCGCCCCCGAGGTGTCGCAGGGGGCGAGCAAGGTCGCGGCCGTGCCGGCCGTTCGCGCGTTCCTGGTCCCGCAGCAGCGGCGGATCGGGACCGGCCGGGACATGGTGAGCGAGGGCCGCGACCAGGGGACCGTGGTGTTCCCGGACGCGGCCGTCAAGTTCTACGTCACCGCCGCCGCCCGGGTCCGCGCCGAGCGGCGGCACCTCGAACTCGCGCGGCGCGGCGTCGCGACGACGGTCGAGCGCGAGCTGGCCGAACTGACCGAGCGGGACCGCCGCGACAGCGGCCGGGCCGACGGCCCGCTGCGGCAGCCGCCCGACGCGCACCTGATCGACACCTCGCACCGGACGGTCGAGGCGGTCCTGGACGAGATGGAGGGGGTGGTCCGCCGATGCACGACCGACCGGGCCTGATCGGCCGCATGTGGTACGACGCCGCGTACTGGGCGTCGTGGGGCGGGTTCACGTTCGGGTTCAGCTACCGGGGGACCGGTCGGTGGAACGTCCCGAAGCGCGGCCCGGCGCTCGTCGTCTCGAACCACCAGTCGATGTTCGACCCGATGCTCGTGGGCCTGTCGTGCCCGCGGTACCTCACGTTCCTCGCCCGCAAGTCGCTGTTCGACGTGCCGCTCCTCGGGCCGCTCATCAAGAGCCTCGGCTCGGTCCCGATCGACCGGGGCATGGCGAAGGACGGGATCCGGGCCGTGCTCGACCGGCTCTCGCACGGCCGCGCCGTGCTCGTGTTCCCCGAGGGCGAGCGCACGTTCTCGGGCGACCTCCAGCCGCTCAAGCCCGGGATCTCGCTGCTCGTTCAGCGGCTGAACTGCCCGGTGATCCCGGTGGGGATCGCGGGGGCGTTCGCGGCGTGGAACCGCCACTCGTGGGTCCCGCGGCCGTCGCCGCTGATCGTGCCGCCGGGCGACAGCACCATCGGGGTGTCCGTGGGCGAGCCGATCCCGCCGTCGCGGTACAAGGAACTCGGCCGCGACGCGATGCTGGCCGACCTGCACGCCGAGATCGCCCGGCAGGTGGCGAAGGCCGAAGCGCTGCGCCGGCGGTGACCGGGCGCGTGCTGCCACGATCCGCGCGAGGTGATTGGCGGGCCGCCACAGAGGGCGGCCCCTACCGGGCAGTTTGCGTTTGGTTTGTCGGGGCCGCCCTCTGTGGCGGCCCGCGTGAAGCGAACGATTCAGAACCGCCCGCTGTCACTTCTTTCCGAGCTTCGCGCGGGTCGCCCTCACTGCTTCGGCTCCCGGGCAGGTCCCCACCGCGTCGCGGGCCAGGTCGCGGGCCTCCTTCGTGCTGATGTCCTCCAGTACCTCCGCGGCGCGATAGAGCCGCACCAACTTTGCACCGGCACATCCGCCCGGAACCCGTACTCTTCCTCCAACAGGTCCGCCGGTCCACGCTCGGGAACGAGGCCCATGACGTACGACGAGCAGGTCGAGTTGCTGGGCCGCGTCAACGCCCTGGAGGCCGAAGGGAGGCACCGCGAGGCCATCGCGCTGTGCGAGGGGGCGCTCGACGGGGCCGAGATCCCCGAGTTCAACCTCGCGCTCGCCCGGAACCACTACGCCATCGCCGTCCGCGGGAACGAGGTCCACGCCTGGCCCGCGGTGCTCGCGGCGTTCGACGGCATCGCGAAGCGGTGCGAGCAGCAGCCCGACGTGGTCCACGCGCTGGGCATCTGCCGGTGGGTGCTGGGCCTGTTCGCCGACCCGCACCGGCTCGACGCCAAGGGGTTCGCGTACCGCCACGCGGCCGCGGTCCCGGTGGACCGGTGGTGGGGGGCGCGGCCCGAGCCGGCGGACCCCGACGCGCCCCCGCCGCCGCGGGCCGATCTCGCCCGGGTCGAGCACCTCCTCGCCGGCGGCCAGCACGTGCGGGCCGCGAACGCGCTGCTGGCCGCCGCGCCGCCGGCCGTGCGGCACGCCCGCGAGCCCGAGGGGGTCGCCCGCGAGGCCCGCTACCTGCTCGCCACGCTGCTCGCGGCGCTCGACGGGGACCAGGTCGCGGGCCTGCTCGCGGCCGACGAGTTCCCGCCGCCCGGCGACCACGACGCCCAGCACTACGACCGGTACCTGCTCACCGCCGCCGGCGTCCGCCGCGAGCAACTCCGCGCCCGCGCCGCCGGGGCGCCGGGCATCGTGATCGCGTCGCTCCCGAAGTCGGCCAGCGAGTTCCTGTCGTACACGCTCGCCGAGGCGCTGCGGGCCCCGGTCCTTCGGGTAACGATCGGGCCGCCGCCGCTGGGCACGGTCCACGGCAAGTGGGTCGCCGCGGTTCTTGAGGGCGGGGCGGTCACGCACGACCACTTCGCGGCGAGCGCGGCCAACCTCGCGGCACTGAAGGCCGGCGGGCTCAACGAGATCTGGGTGCTCGTCCGCGACCCGCGGGCCGCGTTCTGGAGCTACGAGCGGATGCAGTCGGAGTACGACGGGGTCGCCGCCGCGGCCCGCATGGACCCGGCGCGGGTGCTGCACGGCGTGAAGCAGTTCGGCGACTGGGTCGCGACGTGGGTGACGGCCCGGGACGACGGGTTCCCGGTGCGGTTCGTGTACTTCCGCGACCTGACCGAGAGCCCCGGGCCGGTGATGGGCCGCATCCTCCAGTCGCGGGGCGGCGGCCGGTTCGTCGCGGCGCTGAACGACGTCCTCCAGGTGCGGGCCGAGGGGGGCCGCGTCAGCAGCAACTTCCGCCAGGGGGACGACGAGGCGTGGCGGGCCGGGGTGCCGGCCGAGTTGCACGCCGCGATCTGGGACGCGGTCGACGAGCGCGCGAAGAAACTGCTCGGCCTCAAGCCGTGACGGGGCCGGTGCCCGGGACGACGCGGATGCGGCCGGTGCCCGGGTCCGTGATGCGGCCCACGACCGCGGCGACCAGCGTTCCGGCCGCGGTCAGCGCCGCGACCGCGTCGCGCACCTGCGCGGCCGGGACGGCGGCGAGCAGCCCGCCCGACGTCTGCGCGTCGCACAGCAGGAGCTGCTGCTCGGGCGTGACGTCCGCGTCCCAGTCCACCCAGTCGTGGAGGAACCACAGGTTCGCGCGGGTGCCGCCGGGGACGATCGACGCGGCCGCGTAGTCCCGGGCCGCCTCGATCACCGGGACCGCGTCGGCCCACACTTCGGCGGTCACGCCGCTGGCCGCGGTCACGTTCCGCAGGTGCCCGAGCAGCCCGAACCCGGTCACGTCGGTCAGCGCGTGGACGTCGAACCGCGCCAGCGCCTCCGCGGCCCCGCGGTTGAGCGCGACCATGACGCGGACCGCCTCGCCGATCGCGCCGCGGGCGTCGAGGTCGTTCTTCGCCGCGGTGGTGATGAGCCCGATCCCCAGCGGCTTCGTCAGCAGCAGCACGTCGCCGGGCCGCGCGCCCGCGTTCGTCAGCACCCGCTTCGGGTGGACCGTGCCGACGACCGCGAGCCCGAAGATCGGCTCCTCGCTCTTGATTGTGTGCCCGCCGGTGATCGCGCACCCGGCCCCGGCGGCCACTTCCGCCGCGCCCGCGAGCACCTCACCGAGGACCGCGGCCGGGAGCGAGTCCGGGAACCCGACGATGCTCACCGCGGTCAGCGGCCGGCCGCCCATCGCGTACACGTCGGACAGCGCGTTGGCCGCCGCGACCCGCCCGAAGTCGCGGGGGTCGTCCACGATCGGCGTGAAGAAGTCGGTGGTGAGCACCAGGGCCAGGTCGTCGGAGAGCCGGTACACCGCGGCGTCGTCGGCCGTCGCGCTGCCGACGAGGACGTTCGGGTCGGTGATCTGCGGGAGCATACCGAGGAGCGGGAGGAGGAACCCGGGCGGGTGCTTCGCCGCGCACCCGGCCCGCTTGGAGTACTTGGTGAGGCGGACGGGAGGGGTCGTCATGGGTGCGGTTGCCGTGTGGCGAGGGGACGAGAGTAGTGTACTCCCCCCGCACCCGTTCGGTAGCGGTTGACCGCCCAGGCCGCCGCGCGGCGCGGGCCGCCGGTGCGCCCGAGGGCACCGGCGGGCCCGCGCCCGTCACGGCCCCGGCACGACCTCGGTGGGGACGTGGTCGGTCGGCTTGAGGCGGTCCCGCGACTTGCGCGACACGACCCGGTTGATGACCTCGAGGTACGCCAGCGCGCTGGCCTCGATCACGTCCACGCTCACGGCCCGGCCCTTCGACCGCTTCCCCTCGTGGTCGATCTCGACCTGCGCCTCGCCCATCGCGTCCATGTCCTGCGTCACCGACCGGACCCGGTAGTCGATCACCTTGACGGGGACGCCGGTGACGCGGTCGACGGCCTTGAACAGCGCGTCGATCGGGCCGTTGCCGACGGCCGCGTCGCGCCGCACGGTGCCGTCCTGGTGCCGGAGCGACACCGCCGCCGAGGTCTGCGACCCGGTCCCGGCCGTGCTGGTGAACCCGGCGAGGGTCCAGACGTTCCGGGTGCCGGCCTGGAGCTGGTTCTCGGCCAGCGCCTCGATGTCCGCGTCGTAGATCTCCTTCTTGAGGTCGGCGAGCTTCTTGAACTCGTCGAACACGCGGTTGAGTTGCTCGTCGGTGAGGTGGTACCCCAGGTCGGTGACCCGCTGCTTGAGCGCGTGCCGGCCGCTGTGCTTGCCCAGCACCAGTTCGGTCCGCAGGAGGCCCACGTCCTCGGGCTTCATGATCTCGTAGGTGCTCCGCTCCTTGAGCATCCCGTCCTGGTGGATGCCGGCCTCGTGCGCGAAGGCGTTCTGCCCGACGATGGCCTTGTTCCGCTGCACCGCCATGCCGGTGATGTGCGACAGCTTGCGGCTCACCGGGTACAGGTGCCGGGTGTTGATGCCGGTCGTCAGCTTGTAGAAGTCGCGGCGGGTGTGCAGCGCCATCACCACCTCTTCGAGCGAGGTGTTCCCGGCCCGCTCGCCGATCCCGTTGACCGTGCACTCGACCTGCCGCGCGCCCTCGCCCAGCGCCGCGAGGCTGTTGGCGACCGCCATGCCCAGGTCGTCGTGGCAGTGGACCGACAGGACGCACTTTTCGATGCCGCGGACGTGCTTCTTGAGGTGCCGGATGATCGAGGCGTAGTGGCTCGGCACCGCGTACCCGACCGTGTCCGGGATGTTCAGCGTGGTCGCCCCCGCTTCGATGGCCTTCTCGACCACCTCGGTCAGGAAGTCGAGTTCGGTGCGGGCCGCGTCCTCGGGGGAGAACTCGACGTCCTCGACCCGGTCGCGGGCGCGCTTGACCCCCTCGACGGCCTTGGCCGCGACCTCGGCCGGCGTCATGCGGAGCTTGAACTCGCGGTGGATGGCGCTGGTGGCGAGGAACACGTGGATGCGCGGCCGGGCCGCGTCCTTCACGGCGTCGGCGGCCCGGTCGATGTCGGCCGGGTTGCACCGGGCCAGGCCGCAGATGACCGGGCCGTGGATCTGCCGGGCGATGGCCTGGACCGACTCGAAGTCGCCGGGCGACGCGATCGGGAACCCGGCCTCGATGACGTCCACCCCCAGCGCGGTGAGCGCGTGGGCCATCTCGAGCTTCTCGCCGAGGTTCATGCTGCACCCCGGGCTCTGCTCGCCGTCCCGCAGGGTGGTGTCGAAGATGATGACCCGGTTCGGGTCGGTCGGCGGGGGCATTACGAGAACTCCGGTCGTGTGGGTGCGGGAGAGTTCCTGAAACGCGAGCGGCCCCGGAACTCTCGATGGTTCCGGGGCCGCGGGTACTTCGTGGTTCGGGTCATCCGACGCGCGAAGAGAACCTGCCCCGGAAGGTCCGGAGAAGTCGAAGGTTCTCGGCGAGAATCGCGGTGCGCGGCATCGGACGGATTCCTGTGAGCTTGGCTAGTGTATACGGCCGCCGCTGCGGCAGCAACGGCGCCCGCGAAAGTCTTCGGGACCGCCGGCGTCCGGCTCACCGGCCGAAGATCTCGCGGTCGAAGTTGCCCCCGTTGCGGTTCGCGCCCGACAGGCCGCCGGCCTTGTCGGCCCAGTTCGCGGCCGCGTCGATCACCGCCTTGAGCACGCCGTTCTGCACCTTCGGCTGGAACACCTCGATCCGCAGTTCGCTCCCGACCCGACGGACCGTCACAGTGGCCGGGGGCAGCGCCGCCAGTGCGTCCGCGAGTGCCTTCCGCGACTTCTTGACGTCCTCCAAAAAGTTCTCCGGCAGCGGGTTCCCGTTCGGGAGGACGATCGGCTCCTCCTCCTTCGGCACCACCGGCCCGTTGGGCCGCGGCTTCTCGGCCGACCGCACCAGCAGGTCGCCGAGCGACACGACGCCGAACGCCACCGCGTCCGCGGGGGGCGAGTTCGCGACCCCACCGGCCGCCGACGCGGGGGCGTCGGCCAGCGCCGCCTGCGCCACGAGCTTGCGGTCCAGCCCCACCACCACCGCGGCCCCGTTCCGGGCGTAGTGGACGGGGGCGTTCCACGCCAGCCCGGTCCCCGGGAGTGAGAGCACCTTCACGCCAACGATCGTCTCGGTCGCCGCCTGCGGCGGGGCCGCCGCGCCGGACAGGTCGCCGATGAGCTTCGGGAAGAACTCCTCAATGGCGGTCGCGGCGGCGGCGTCCTCGGCGTGCAGCACCAGCATCGGCATCGCCTTCGCGTCCTTCGGCAACTCCTGCTTCGTTGGCAGGAACACCGTGACCGCCCGGGTCTTTCCGAGCAGCCCCTCGACCACCGGCACCTTGTACTTCTGCTCCATCTCGCGGGCCGCCTCGCTCGGGAGCCGGCCGAGTTCGCCGTTGGCCTTCGCGACGCCGTCGAGGAACCCGAGCAGCGCCGCGGCCCGGTTCTTCTCGGGGAGCGTGACGCCCAGGGCGAACGCCGCCGGCCGTGCCGCGTGGTGCAGCAGTTCGACCCTCGCGCCGGGTCCGGAGAGGAGGTCGAGCAGCGGGCTCTTGTGGGCCGGATCGAACGCCGCCGACACCGTCGCCGAGAGGCCGCCGTCGCGGAACCGGACGCACCCGGCCAGCGACTTCACGGCCCTGGCGTTGGCGGTCATCTTGAACCACGCGAGCAGGTCGAAGTCGCCGGCCGCGCCGCCCACGAGTTCCTCGACGCCGCGGGCCGTGCCGCGGGCCTTGTTGGCCGCGTCGAGCCTCGCGCAGAAGTCGGGGAAGGCGACGTAGTAGAACAGCCCGGCCCTGCGGTGCGCGGCCGCGGCGACCTTGAACGCCGCGGCGCTCCCGAGGCCGGCGGCCGCGTCGTCGCCCAGGAACCGCTTCACCGCGTGCCCGACGGCCGCCTTGCTCGACCCGGCGACGAACAGCCCGGGGGTGTACGCGAACGTCGGCTCGTGCGGCCCGTCGGACAGCGCCTTCTCCTGGTTGATCGTCGGCACCCCGTTGTTGTCGTAGTTGACGTTCGGGGCGCGGTACTGGAACACCGGCACCTTCGACACGTCCCCGACCCTCCGGAGCGACGGCGTCATCGTCACGAGGGCGCGGGCGGCGAGGCCGGCGGCCGGGCTGTCGTGGGTCAGCACCACGACGGCGACCTCGGGGTCGCCCTGGTCGGTGAACCCGACGAGGCCGGCGGCGACGCGGAGCTTCTTCGCCTCGCCGAGCATCTCGGGCGACGCGAACAGGCCCAGGGCCGCGAGCGACCGCTTCCCGTGCAACTCGATGAGGTTCTTCGCGGCGTCCTTCTTGGCGTGGACGAACGGGATGCTGTCCTCCAGCGCGGTCCCCTTGAACACCGCGGCGACCTCGGGGGCGAGTTCCGCGAGGTCGGACAGCTCGGCGTAGGCCAGCGTCCCGGCCGGGAACAGGTCGGCGAGGTCGGCCGGCGGCCCGGCCGCCCGCGCATGCGACGCCGGGGCGAGCAGGGCAACAACCGCGATCAATCGGGCACAGGTCCGCACGGTCGGCCTCCGGTTCTCATTTCATCGGACTCGTCGCGCCACCCGTCCGCGATGAACTCCAACTTCGCCAAATCAACGCAATTCTTGCGGACAAATTGATATCAGATCGAATCAGACTACGCCGCAAACTGATTCCCAACAATGGCTTGTCGCCAAATCGCGTCAGACGAGTCGCACGGACAGCGAATTGTAACAAACCGGAATCATTCGCCGGCGGGCGCGGTTCGAGTGCCCCTACTGATTCGGTGGTTGGGCGAACCCTGAGCGCCAGTTTTTGAAGACTCGCGTACGGAACCCCGGTGTCCTGAAGTAGTAGGCACACTCCGTGTGCCGTTCTTGGTTCTGTGACGGCACACGGAGTGTGCCTACTACTCTTGTCCGCCCGTCCTGGAGTTGCGGCCGGGCTCGCCCGGACCAACCAGTGGTCGAGAAGCCCAGGCGCACGGCGATCCGGGAGCGTCAGCGACCGGAGGTGCGAGCTCCCCAAGAACTCCGGTCGCTGACGCTCCCGGCTCGCCACGGTTCCTGGCGCGTTCCCCTCCGTCGCAAGTTCCGATCCTAGCACAGCGTCCGCACGGGTGCGCTCCAGTCGGGGACCGGGTTCGCGTTCACTTCCCGCTCGCCTTGAGGCGGCCCAGGGCGGCGGCGGCCTCGGTGGTCAGGCGGCGGCCGGGCGGGCCGGCGGCCCAGGCGGCCAGCACCGCCCGCGCCTCGGGCGTGCCGATCCCTTCGAGCACCTCGATGGCCCGCACCGAGCGGACGTCGTCGGCCCGCGGCGCGCCGGCCTCGATCCGCGTGGCCACCTCGCCGGCCAGCTTCCGCACCTCGGCGCTGCCCGACGCCGCGGCGACCTTCTTCAGCGCCGCGACCGCCTCGCCGCCGATCGCCTCCAGGTCCCTGGCCGCGGCGGCGCGGACCTGGAACTCCTCGTCGTCGAGGTCCGCGATCAACTTGGCGATCCGACCGGGGGCCGCGGCCGCCGGCACCGGGACGCGGTCCCTGCACTGCTTCGCGGCCTCGACCGGGTTGCGGTACAGCAGTTCCATGCCCCGCTGCGCGGCGGCCGCGTCGGGCGAGCCGAGGAGCTTGAACGCCTCGTCGAACCCGGCGACCACCGCCTCGGGCGGCGCGCCGCCCTTCTCGGGGACGGCCCACACGAGCACCGTGCCGTCGGTCGCGGCCGACGCGACCCGGGTGCCGTCCGGGCCCCACGCCAGCCCCGTCACGGACCCGTCGTGCCGGTCGAACGTGACCACCGGGTCGCCGGTTCCCACGTCCCACACCGCGACGCGGCCGTCGTGCCCGCCGACGGCGAGCCGCTTGCCGTCCGGGGAGAACGCGACCGAGACGCCCTCGCCCCCCGGCCCGTCGACGGTGATGCGGCGGGCGACGGTGCCGAACCGCAGGTCGAACACGACCACGTTGCCGGTCGGGTCCCACCCGACGAGCTTGCGGCCGTCGGCCGAGAACGCGGCCCCGACGGCCCCGTTGGCGAGCGCGCCGAAGTCGAACCGCTTCTTGGCGGTCGCCAGTTCCCACACGGTCAGGCTCCCGCCCGAGGCGACGGCGACCAGCCGGCCGTCGGGCGAGATGGCCCCGTTCGACGGGGGCGAGTCGTCCGGTCGGCCGAGGTGGACCGCGTGGAGCGTCTTGCCGGTCGCCACGTTGCACACGAGGACGGACCCCTGGAGGAACAGGGCGACGCGGTTCGGGTCGGTCGGGCAGAACGCCGGCACCGGGAGCCCCGCGTTCTGCGGGACCGAGAGCTTGCCGAGCGTCTTGAGGGTGTCGGCGTCGATCACCTGGAGGACGAGGTCGTCCCCGCCGAGGACGGACGTGGCCCGGCGGGCGGCCGGGTCCCAGTTCACCCCGATGTCCTCGGCCAGGGGGAGGTTGACGGGCTTGCCGGGCTTGCCGGTGGCCGCGTCGAACGAGTGGAGCCCGCCCTCGGTCGCCAGCGCCCACACCGTCCGGCCGTCGGGCGAGAACCCGGGCCGGACCAGGACCGGGAGCCGCTCGGCGTCCGGCCCCTTCCCGGTCCGCGGGTTCCAGATGCGGATGCCGCCGCTCTGGTCCACGGCGGCGACGAACGCCCCCTCGGGCGCGACGGCCAGCGGCGGGCGGAGGCCCCCGTCGCCCGGGGCGGGGCGCGGCTCGTCGGCCTCGCCGGTCTCGGCGTTGACCCTTACGAAGTCGCCGCTGTTGGTGACCGCGAACACCCACTTCCCGTCGCCGCTGAACCGCGGGGACACGAACTCGCCCTCGGGGGCCTTGTACCCGTCGACGGGCTCCTCGGAGTCGGTCGGGAACACGCGGAGCCGCTCACCGGCGACCGCCAACCGGGTGCCATCGGTGCTGAACGCGAAGTCCGGCATGTTGCGGTCGGTCTGGTACGTGCGGACCCGCTTGAAGGTCCGCAGGTCCCACAGGAACACGGCGCTGTTCTGGCCCGCCCCGGCGAGCCACCGGCCGTCGGACGAGTACACGAGGCGGGTCACGGGCTGGTCGCCGGGGAACTTCAGCTCGTGGGTGTGCTTGCCGGTCAGGAGGTCGACGAGAACGACCTTCTGCGGGGTGCCGACCGCGAACGACCGGAGGTTGGGGTTCACCGCCAGGCACTGCCCGCCCTCGGGGAGCGACTTCTCGGGCAGGTCGCGGACCGCGTTGGTCAGCGGCACCCAGTGCCGGCACCGGTCCTCGTCCACGAACACGACCGACCCGTCGCGGGCCAGCGCCGCGAACCGCACGGGCGAGTTCAACCGGCCCACCTCCTTGCCGGTCGCGGGGTCCCAGGCGCGGACGCCGTCGGGCGTGTTCGACAGGCTCCCGAGGGTCTTCCCGTCCTGCGCGAACGCGAGGGCGAGGGGCTCGGGGCCGTGCCGCAGGCGGACGGTGCCGCACCGCGCGACGGCCCCGGTCGGGAGCGGGTCGCCGTGGCGGTCGAACTTCGGCGGGGCGGTCGGGGAGCCGCCGGGGACCGGGCCGACCGGCCGGCGCGGGCGGGGCGTGGGGTCCGGCACCCCCGGGGGCAGGGGCGGTACGGGCGCGGGCTGAGCCACGACCGGGGGCACCGCGAACAGAACCAGCAGGCCGCCGCATACCCACCGAGTCATGGTCCGCCCCTTGGTTGTAAACGCGAACCGCGTTACTTCGTCGCCTTCAACTCGGTCCTCGTCGCCCAGGCCAGTGCGTTGACGACGAGCCGGGTGAAGTTCTCGTCCTTGAAGTCGTCCGGGTGCCCCAGGGAGGTGTAGAACACCCGGCGCCCGTCCTTCTCGCGGACCCACGCGACCGGCTCCGACTCCTTGCCGGAGCTCCCCCGCAACAGAACGGTGACGTCGGCCGCGACGTTGGGGTTCTTGTACAGGCTGCCGTTCGTTTTGAACGCCGCGACCCCCTTGAGGACGGGGTGGTCGGCCTGCTTCTCGATCGCGGTCACGGCGGTAACGCCCGGACCGAAGTGATTCTTATAATCGCCTCCGAACACGTCCCTGTCCATCTCCAGCCACTTCTGGAACCCGTGGCTCGCGGTGCGCAGGCCGACGACGGGCTTCCCGGACTTGACGAACGACTTCACCGCGTCCAACGATTCGCCGTCGATCTGGAGCCGCCGGGTGAAGAAGATCGCGGCGTCGCACTTCGCCAGACCCTCGATACCGGCGAGGGCGGTGTCCTTCTCGGCCCTGGCCGCGATCAGCACGCACTCGACCGGGTAGTTCGCTTCGAGTTGCTTCTTGAGCCCGGCGAGCGACTCGTCCGACTTGTACTCGAACGACCCGGACACGAGCGCGACCTTCAGCTTCTTGGCGTCGCCCGCCCCCACGTTTTTCGGCGCGTCGCTCACGAGGTACGCGAACAGGTCGGCGATCTCGGGGTCGGCGAGCGTGTCGAGCAACTTCTCGGGCATGAGCGAGACCGCGGACGGCCGGACGTCCGCAACGTCCTTCTTGGGGATGACCGTGGTGACGACCTTATTGTCCACGAAGTTCGACAGTTCGATGGTTTCGCCGACCTCTTTCGCGACGCCCGAGAGCTTCCGCTCGTCGGTGGTCAGCACCGTTTGCACGACGAACTCGGGGCGGATGTAGCCCGACGGGTCGACGATCTGCGCGAGCATGTACCCGCGGTTCTTGCGGTCGGCGGTGGTGAGGTCCGGGCCGACCCTGCCGCCCTCGCCGTGGAAGACGTGGCACGCGGCGCAGTGCTTCGCGAACAGCGCCTTCCCGCGTGCGGCGTCGGCCCCCTTTTCGCGGGGGATCTGCGCGTTGAGCCAACTGATGCGGGCCTGCTTCTCGCCGGCGGTCGCGGGGGCGACCTTGCCGAAGTGCTTCTCGACGAGCGCCGTGAGGTCTTTATCGGCGAGCGACACGGCGGTGCGCGCCTGATCGACCGTGAGATCGGCCCTGGGGAACGTACCCGCGTCGAGCGCCTTGAACAGCGCGACCGCCCACGCCGGCCGCGACAGCAGCAGTTGCACGCTCCGCTTCTTCACCGCCGCGGAGGAGCCGGGGTACCCTGCCAGTACGAGTTCGGCCACGGCCGGTTCCTCGAAGCCCTCCAGGGTGGCGAGGGCCGCGGCGCGTTCGACGTCCGCGGTTGCAGCGGCCAACAGACCCTCCGCCAGTGGCCGGGCTCGCGGGTCGCGGACTTGCCGCAACGTTTCGGCAGCCCGGACCCGTGCCGCGAACGGCCGCTTCGGGTCGGCGGCCCAGGCCCGCAGGTCGGCGGCCGCCGCCGCGTCGCCAAAACGGACGAGGATCGCGGTGGGGGTTTCGTCGTTCAGGTTGGTGGACCGAAGGTGCCGCAGCACCCCGAACAACTCAGCCCGGACGGACCGCCCCCGATCGCCGGCCGTCGCAGTGGCGATCCCTTGGAGCACCGGCCCCGGCTTCCCCGCCTTCGCCCAGACGTCCAAAACGTCCGCGGCGGCCGCAGTGTCGCCCGTGTAGCCATCGAACATGAGCCGACGGGCGATGCGCTCGGCGAGCGGCTCCGCCACCTTCGCCGGGTGCTTGACGGCGTCGCAGGCCAGCCCCGCCGCGGCTGCGGGGTCGAAGCCCTGTCCCACCGCCCACCACAGGAGCAGCGGCATGGCCGGGTCGTCTCCCGTTTCGGACTGCAGCAGCCCGCGGACCACCTGGACCCCGGCGTGGCGGTCCGCTCGCAGCCGTCGGGCGGAGCAGGCGATCTGGGCGCGGACGACCTGGCTCCGCTCGCGAGCGGCCAACTCCGCCAGCCGATCGACTTGTGATTGCCAGGCCATCTGAGGCGCATCGGCGAACAGCCGCACCGCCCACGCGCGGACGTACTCGTCCGAATGCGACCACAGCCCGATCAGGTACTCCCGTCCGTAGTCCCGGCCGCAACCGCCCGCGGCGTGGAGCGTCCAGAGCGCCTCCAGCGCCTCTGTCCCGGTCTTCTCGGCGACGGCCTGCTTCAGCACCGGGAACACAGACGGGTCTGCCCGCTCGGCCAAGAGTTGCCGGGCCTCGCGGCGGAACCAGACGTTCGGTTCGCTCAAGAACTCCAGCAAGTCCTTGCTCGCCAGCTTCCGCAGGTCGAACTTGGGGTACTCGGGGCCGCCCTTGTACTCGATGCGGTAGATGCGGCCGTTGGTCTTGTCCCAGTTGTCGACCGGGTCGAGGTGGGCGGCGCGGCGGTCGTAGAAGTCCACGACGTACACGCACCCGTCCGGCCCCTGGAGCAGATCGACCGGCCGGAACCACGGGTCGTTCGCCTCGATCAACTCGCCGCCGTGGCTCGCGGTGAACGACGACTTCACCGGTTCGAGCTTGTGCCAGTAGATCGCGTTCGAGAGCAGGTTCGCGGCGATGTACTGGTCGCGGAACTCCTTCGGGTAGGCATCGCCCTGGTAGACGATGCCGCCGCAGGTGACGTGCCCGCCCTTGAACCCCTTGTACGGGACGTGCTCGAAGTAGCCGTAGGTGTGCGGGTTGTGCAGCGGGCCGTGCTTGCTGAACCCCTTGACGTAGTACGCCCCCTGCATCTGGTGCAGGCACGCGACGCCGCCGTAGTTGGTGCCGACGATCGCCTGGCCGTTCTTGTCGAAGTCGAGCCCGTAGGGGTTCCCGCCGCCCTCGCTGAACAGCTCGAACTTCTTGGTCTTCGGGTGGAACCGCCAGACGCCCTGCTGGAACTCGACGACCGGGTCTTGGGGGTGCGTGAGGTTCTTGATCTTGCTCGTGCTGGTGCTGCCGGCTGCACCGTAGAGCCAGCCGTCCGGCCCGATCTGGAGCGAGTTGGCGAGCGAGTGCGTGTCGTCCATGCCGAAGCCGGAGAGCAGCACCTCGGGGTCGCCGTCGGGCACGTCGTCCTCGTCTCTGTCGGGATAGAAGATCAGGTACGGCGGCTGCGAAACGTAGACGCCGCCGCGCACGAGGCAGAACCCGCTGGCGATGTTCAGCCCGGTGAGGAAGTCCTTCGACTTGCGGAAGACGCCGTGCTCGTCGGGGTCGAAGAGGATCGTGATCTTGTCGGCCCCCTTCGGGCCGCGGGGCGGCGGCTCGGGGGTCTTGTCCCAGACGGTGCGGAGGTACTGGTCCTGCTTGAGCGCCTTGAGGCCGGCGTAGTTCGGGTACTGGAGGTACTGGAGCACCCACATGCGGCCGCGGGTGTCGAAGCTGATGCTGACCGGCTGGCGGACCATCGGCTCGTGCGCGACGCACCGGGCCGAGAAGCCCTCCGGGAGCTTCATCCGCTTCACCGCCTCACCGGGCGAGTACCCCTGGGCGGACGCGGTTGCGGCGAGCGCGAGGAGCAGCGGTAGTGCGAGTGCGCGTGGGAGCATCGGCACGGACTCCGGGAGAGCGGCGGCAGCAGCGGGCCAGTCCTGAAGGATGTTCCGCCGGGGTGCGAAAAGCAAGCACTGATGTTGCCCGCGTGCGAAGCGGTAGGTGCCCCCGGTTCGCGAAAATACCCGCGGCGGGTTGTACGTCTACGGTGGTGCCGGCTACTAGTAACTGGTGCCCTGGAACCCACCAACCGGAGTCCGCAATGAAGACGTGGCACGTCGCCGTGGCTGTCGCCGCCCTCACCGGGTGTGCGGCCGCCGGCACCGCCGAGGACGCCAAGATGAGCCCGCTCGAGTACAAGCTCAAGGACATTGACGGCAAGGAGTTCGACCTCGCCAAGCTCAAGGGCAAGGTCGTCCTGTTCGTCAACGTCGCCAGCCAGTGCGGGTACACCAAGCAGTACGAGGGGCTGCAGGACCTGTACGCCAAGCACGAGAAGGACGGCCTCGTGGTCGTCGGCGTGCCCGCCAACGAGTTCGGCAAGCAGGAGCCCGGCACCGACGAGGACATCAAGAAGTTCTGCTCCACCAAGTACAACGTCACCTTCCCGATGCTGTCCAAGGTCGTCGTCAAGGGCGAGGGCCAGACCCCGCTGTACAAGACCCTCGTCGCCGCCACCCCGAACAAGGCCGGCAAGGTCGAAGAGGTCGGCTGGAACTTCGAGAAGTTCCTGATCGGCCGCGACGGCAAGGTCGCCGGCCGGTTCAAGTCGGCCGTCGCCCCGAACTCGGACGAGCTGACCAAGGCCATCAAGGCCGAACTCGAGAAGCCCGCCCCGGCGAAGTGAGGCATTTGGCGAGCCGGGAGCGTCAGCGACCGGAGGAACGAAGACC
>NZ_JBHYGG010000058.1:0-18368 GCF_051859125.1 Gemmata sp. | reverse complement strand
AGCGACGGAGCCTCCCGCCGAGTCGATTCACGAACGCGATGGCCTGGGCCTCGGCTTCGGCCTCGCCGGGGAGCGGAACCATTGCCGCTCCGCCGTCCGGCGGAGCCCCGGCGGGCCTGGAACAGCCCACGCACGCCACGAGCAGGCACACCAGCACCCTTCGACAAGTCACGACTGCCTCCTGGCCGTCTCCGGACACCGGCACGCGGCTCGGCTGGGGACGCGAACTCGCCGGCACGGTGTCACACTTTGTGGCGAGCGCTCGCCACCGATCGGCCGACCGCCCGCCCGGGGCGGGTCGCCGGGAGTACCGGGTGGTGGCCACCCGCGCCCTCGAAGGGCGCGGGTGGAACCATCAGAGTCAACGACCCGGCTTGTCGCAGTCGGACACCGTGCCCGCGGGCGGCGCAGAGTGTGGCGGCATCGGTCACGGCGGGAGCCCCCGCCGGCACGTTACCACACCGCCCCGGGGAACGCGAGCATCGGGTTGCTCGTGGTCGCGGCCGTCTCGTGTGGTGGAGATCCCCACACCAGCCCGCGGCTTCGCCGCTGCCCCGCTGCGGCGCGATCTCCCGCCCGGCCGGCCAGGACTCGCCCCGCGACCGGTCGCCCGTCCTGAGCGATCCTGGCGCGAATGGCACGGTCCGGGTCGGGGTTGTAGCGGACGGGGCGGACGCACGGGACGGGGCGGGCGGGATGGGCTGACGACAACACGTAGCCAGTGGCGAACGGTTGGGGCGGGTCGCGCAGCAACCGGCCAACTCCCGGCCCGCACCACGGCGATTCCGCGTGGGCGTCACCTCGGACGAGCGCGCCGCACTGAACCATATCCAAAATGGAAACGGTTGGCGGTGTCCGGTCGTTTTGGCCGTGCGTGGTCTTCTGACCCACACGCGGGCCAGTCGTCACCAAGAAGGTGACGACTGAGGCAACCACGGTCATGACGACCGCGGTTGGGGCCGAAGCCGGAATCCCGATATCGGCGGGAATTCCCGTCGATTCGACACTTGGACGAGTTCCGAAACGCGAATTCGCGTTCTGGAGTTGGCACGAGTGATCCGTGGTGATCTCCCCCGCGGTCCGGGCTGAGTGACCGAGATGGTCACGCAGGCTCGCGGCAACGCGAGCGGGCCGGGGACCGGCGACCCGGATCGACGGGCCGCGGTGACAGGCGCCGCCGTTGTCGTAACCGAACACCCGCTCGCACACCGTCAGGAGGACCGCCCGTGTCCGCCCGCCGCACCGGAGCCGCCTCGGCCGCCACCCTGATCGCCGTCGCCCTCACCGCCCTGGGGATCGACGCCAGCCTCGGGGTCGACGCCCGTGAGGAAGTGCGCCGGCACGAGGGCGACGCCGCGGCCCTCGAGGCCCAGCGGGTCCGCGTGCTCCGCGAGAACGAGGCGTCGGGCCGGGTCGCCGCCCGGGTGATCGCCGGCACGCTGCCGCTGGTCGGGGCCGTCGATGAGTTGGAGCCCGTGCTCCGGGAGCGGACCGGGTTCGCGTCCGCGTGGGCCGACGACCCGCCCCCGACGTTCCGGCACCGGGTGGCCCGGAGCATCCTGGCTCGGGTGGACGCTGAGCTGGCCCACGACCCGGCCCGCCGGGCCGCGGTCCTCGCCCGCCTCGACGCCGAGTACGCCGCCCTCCGGTAGCCGCCGCCCGTCCGGCCGGGTCACCCGGCCGGCACGAGCCGCTAGACGCACGCGATCTCGTCGCCGAGCACGACCACGGTGCCCGCCGCCCCGGTCCGCACGAGCGTCACCTCATCCCACTGCCACCGCAGGAACTGCCACAACGCCCGCACCGGCCCGGCCGGGATCCGCGCTCCGAGTGCCCGGATCTTGTCCCGGTCCATGCCCCGCCCTCCGGATCACCTGCGGGCCACAGAGTAAGGTGACCCGGAATGCCCGAGTTGTCGGGAAATGTCCGCAGGGCTCGCCCCAGTCCCGACACCGCGTCGGGACGGGGGCGAGACGCCCGGCCTGGGGTCGTGGCGCCGGGAGCGGGGCGACAGGATGGCCCATCCCCCGCTCCTGGCGCCGCCCGCACCCGCGCCGCGGGATCGCTCGTTCAGACCTACCGCGAGGTCAGGATGCGTCCCCCCCCCAAGGGGTGACGTCTGAAATTTTCTTGAGCTAAGGCATTCAAACACAGTCGCCGGCGGTCGCCATAGACATGGCGACCGCCGGCTTCGTCTGCGAACCATCTAGCGAGCACGGCGCACTCACTCAAATACAATGGATCGCCGGTTCACTTCTTTTGATCACCGGCTTTCATCTGTTCAATTGTCAGAGATTTACCGCCTCTAGGTTCGGTATCACCACACCCGGCGGCGGCGAAACACCCAGCCAGTATAGCGACAAAAGCCAGACGACCGGCAACTCGTATTGACGTCATGTTAACTCCGAGATCACTGGATGGGTCACCAATCCGAGCCGAGTACATTTCCATCCGCTGGCATCATGGCGTTCTGGAAGGTCGCCTGCGTGATCGATGAATTGATCCCGCGAACACTCCCGTCCATGAGAAGCGCATTGCAGACCGCTGTGTGGAGTCCCTGGAGGCGAGCGCGGTCCGAGTCGTTCTTCCCCGGGGTGGTGAACTGCGGGGGCTGGTTCCACGTCGCGTCACCGGACGAGTTACCGAAGTACGGGTTCCACTTCTGGTCGAACCAGTCGACCGCCCACAGGCTCGGGGCGTGGTCGCCACCGGAGTTGTGGGTCCCGGCGAACCGCTCGCCCATGGCAAGCGTGTTCGAGGTCCCGTCCGGAAGGGTCGCGATGCCATACTGCGAGCGGCGGAAGTTGCCACCGGGGCTCGACGTCCCGAACACTTGCCAGTTGATGACGTAGCTGGTCCCGTTCCAGTCCGTGTTGGTGTCGGGGCAGGCCCCGGGCAGCGTCGTGTCCGACGGGCACCGGAACCCCTTGACCGCTTGCCGTCGCAACAGGTTGCCGTTGACGGGTGCTTCGCGGACGGTCGGCTTGTTCGTTAGCCCGGCCTGGTACAGCGCATCCTGCTCGATGAACGGGAGGATGTGGAAGTGGAAAAAGGCGTTGTGGTCCGGCGAGCCCTTCGCGGTCTGGCCGCTGTCGCTCATCATCGGGGGCAACTTGGAGTACGTCCCCTCGTAGTTATGAAGCGCGACACCCAACTGCTTCAGGTTGTTACTGCACTGCGCGCGGGCGGCAGCTTCACGGACCTTTTGAACAGCGGGAAGGAGAAGCCCGATCAAGATGGCAATAATCGCGATGACAACCAACAGTTCGATGAGCGTGAATCCAAATCTACTTCTGCGGCCAGGGGGAGAGAAACGCATACGAACGTCCCGTGGAGATAGAGCGGGAAAGGGTAAAAGGCAAACGGATCCTAACCTTGCAAACGAGCATAGGCAACACGTTATTTCCCGATCCACCAACGATGTACACGGCGGCCCCGACCAAAATCGCGTTCCTATGGCCGAGATGAGAAACTTCGGATCCGAGCGGGACAGGCGGAAACGATGTTTGTCCTTCCTACCACCCGGTAGTGGCGCGGCGGGGGCCCGGCGATGTGTCGGGCCCCCGCATCGACTGTTCGCTCAACGATGCGAGCTCCGCACAGAAGGGCAGACCTCGGGTCTGCAAAGTCTGGGCCACCGGGGGCGGACGAGGACGAGTCGCCACACCCCCGGCGATTGCCGCGGTGCCGGCCCCGGGTTACCCTGTCCCCGTTCCCGTGGTGGATCTAGCTCGGTGCCCTGCACCAGGGCGATGTTGCGTCGTCCGAGCGTTTTGTCCCTCATGCGACCCGGGGAGGGCTGTTCCAGCACCGCTTTCGACCGGTGGGGGGATAATTACTCCCCGGTCTGGGGCAACCCCGCCGATCGTGGTTCCGCGTTCACGACCGAGAGGACGTAGACGGCGGTGCCGTGAGCCCTCCGCGGACCAGGATGAGAAGTAGACGTCACGGGAACGCGCGGGCCGGGGAGGTGATCCCCGGCCCGCGTGCGTTGAGCATCGGTCACGCGGCCCCGCCGAACACCCACTTCCGGACGTGGTCCGCAACGACCGCGGCGAGGCAGGCGAAACCGGTTCAGAACAGGGTCACGACTTCCGCCCCGCGGATCGCAGAAGCCGCAGGGCCTCCTGCCCGTTGATGGCCGAGCGTCGCTTCCGCTCGGCCGGGGTCTGGATCTCCGGGGCCGGCGGGTCGTCGCGGAGCCGGGCGCACTCGTCACGGAACGCGAGGTAGTCGCCCCACCGCACGAGCCGCTGCCCGCCCGGGGTCCGGGTCACCCGGAGCCGCAGCACCCGGCCGGCGACCCTCACCCCCTTCGTGGCCCACCGGCGGATCGTCGCCCGGTGGCAGTGGTTGGCCTCGGCCACGCCCGGGGCCAGCTTCGCCACCTGGCCGATCGACAGCACCCGGTCCGGGTCGAGCGTCGCCGGGTCCAGGTCCGGCAGCTTGTGAGCGGGCATCGCGGATCCTCCGTGTTCGTGCCGCCAGGCGGCCCCGTCCCGAACGTGGTGCGGGCTCTCGCCGGGCCGGACGAGCATCCGCGATCCGTGCCGCGGCCGCAACGGGAGCAGTCTCACCGCGCGTCGAGCCACTCCCCGATCGCCGCCAGCACATCGGGCCGGCGCTCGGGGTGCCGCCGGAGGTACTCGGCCACCGGCACGGTCGTGCCATTGACCACCACGACGAAGGCGATCGCGTCTACGTCCACGGCGAGCGTGTGCTGCGGGTGGCCGTCCCGCCCGCCCGCGACGGGGCCGAGCGGAACGGGCGGGGTTGGGGAGTTGCGGGGCGGGAGCATGCGGAGCGTTCCGGGCCGCAGGGAAAGCGCGCCGGGTGACCCGGAGGTGTGATCGAGAACGAACGGAATAAGGTGTCAGCAAATCGTGCCGGTTCCGGGCACACAACTCGCGCACTGCTCGGCGACGAGCGCCGGCACATGAGCCGCGAGGATCGGGCCGCCTGGGTGCGAAAACTCCACGCGCAGGGCATGAGCCAGCGAGCCATAGCGGACGCGGTTGGCGTGAGCGCACCGACTGTGAACAGGATCATCCGAAGCTCAGGTGTATCTCCTGATACACCTGAGCCAACCACGAAAGGCGATGGTGATGGCGTTCGACCCGGGTTTGGTGCTGCTCAGGCGGGCGTCGGTTCTATCTGGGCCACCTCGTTGATCAGGCCGTCAACTACGGCCACAGCTTCGAGTGCCGTTTCGCGTGGAATGTGGGGCTTCAATTGGTGGACGCGCTCCGCGCGATCTCGGTCGTTCCCGTCAGGTAGTTCGCGACGAGTCACGTAGAGGGCAGTGGCGAGGCGCTCGAGCTCAACGATTCCCTTGGATCCAAGGCGAGAGGCGACGAATTCAGTCTGCTGGTTGTAGAGGTCTCGCGTTTTTGGGAATCGTTGGAGCAGGTTCGACGCGTTGGCGCCGAGAGCGAGGCTGGGGCCGTAGGGAGGGCGAGGGACAGCGGACAGCAGACCGTCCGCCATGTTGGACGTCAGACCCTCTTTCAGCTCGAACGAGTAGGGACCGTGCTTGAACAGGACGAATTCGAAGTTCAGGGGCACGCCGAGGAGTTCCTGAACGAAGAATGTGGCCTTCTGGATGTGCGTCTCCCCGCACCAGCTCCCGTGCTTCTCAAGGCACTTGACAAGTGAGAGGAGAACAACGTTCTTCTGCGTTGGCGTCATGATTCGGTTTCCGCTTCAGTCGTGAGCAGCCGCTCCCGATTGTCCCTGAGCCACTTCTCCGCTTCCAGGTGCTTCTCACGCGCAACGAAGATGTAATCGAACGCGACCACCGGCAAACGTTGCAAAATGTCCGACATATCCCAGGCGGAACAGACCCCGGATCGAGTCCACACCGGAAAGTCGATGACACGACCTTTCTCCCGGTACCCGGTGTAGTGTACATAAGTTCCGGAAAACTGCGAGGTCAGGGCCTCAGCAAAAATTTTCGCAACGTCCGTGTTCAAGCTGAGATCGCTCGGATTTCTTTCGTAAAGCAGCCGGAAGTGTTCTCGCTCGCTGATGATTCGGGCGGGGACGTGGCCCGGCCTCGTCGGGTCTCTCGCCGCTGTCGCGAGTTCTGCCAGCATTTCGTTGTCGGTCGTGTTGAGGTGCTCCTCCAGATCCAGCGAAAATTGTCCGCGTGGGAGCGCGGCTTTGAAGAAGGTGACGAGGTGATGGTCGTACACCCGACGGACGGGGTGCAGGTAGACTTGCGTGTACATGAAGTACCGCGCGAGGAGAAGAGCTTCCGCCGCATGAAGGCCGCCTCGCGACACCCCAAGGGTTAACTCGCACCCTTCCTCTTGGGACTTGGGCAAGATGCGGAGGTTCTGGATCAAGCGGTTGTGGTCGAACTTGCCGTACGCGACGCCGGCATGGTGGGAGTCACGCAGGAGGTAGTCGATCCGATCCACGCCGAACGCGTCACCCGTGATGACTTCGGTGAGGATCGCCTCCCAATCCGTGAACGCGGGGCCACCGTATTTCGCTGGTCCGACCGCGAGCCGAGCGACATCGGAAGCCTTTACGTTCAGCGCGTCCCAGTAGGGCCGCATCGAATCGCTCTCGATCAAGGCGCGTGTGAGGTGTTCGTGTTTTTTCCCCTCGGGAAGAAGGTCCTCGCCGGCGTGGGAAAACGGCAGGTGACCGATGTCGTGGCAGAGGGCGGCCATGCGAACCACCCGACGCCACCTTTCGTGATCGAACGTTTTGTGCTCAGGGACAACGTCACGAGCCTGCTCGCAGACGAGGTTCGCGGGGTCTGTGATGATGTCGTACACTCGCCCCGCAAGCTCCATAACCCCGAGCGAATGCTCGAACCTGCGGTGCGTCGCGCCGGGGTAGAGGAGGTGTGTTAGTGCGAGCTGGTGGATGTGGCGGAGTCGCTGAACTTGTCGGGAGTCGACGACCTTTCGCTCATCCGTCTCAAGTGTGATAAACGTGTGGATCGGGTCGCGAAACTCGTGGCGACGCTTCTTCATGGGTCGAGACAGGGGGTTGGGCGCAGTCGTCGTCAGAAATTACGCACGCAGTGAACGAGACTCTACCCTCTCGCGGAAGGAGGAGCCAGTGGTTTTTGAAGCCCATTAAGATCAGTGCCTTTCAACGAACCAGGAGAAGTGGGATGGCGATCCGAGAAGGTAGTTCGAGCGGCCCCCAACTGGTGCGGGCCGGGGGATCCCCGGCCCGCGTCACTCCGCACCCGCCGCTCACCCCGCCGCGGCGACCGCCGGCGTGTCGGCCTCGTCCATGTCGGCCGCGTCGCGCGGGTCCTCGCCGAACGGCTGGATGCACCCCGCCGCCGCGTTCAAGGCCCAGCGGAACCCGGCCAGCTCCGACAGGTGCCGGACCATCTCCTCGGCGATGTACTCCCCTGGGGCCGATGCTGGGATCCCAGCATCGGCCCACAGTTCGAGCGGCGTCTCCTTGTGGTACTCCCGCCGGAACGCGTCGATCCGGTCGGCCAGGTCCTCGACCGCGTGGGCGATGGCCCACAGGTCCGCGTTCATCTGGCTCGCCTCCAGCACCTCGTACCGGGTCGGGTGAGTCTCGGGCATGTTCATGATCCTCGTGAGGGTTGTGGGGTCGGGCTCGAAGCGTTCGCGGCGGTCACCGGCGGCGGCCGGGGATCGGGACGGCGTGACCCTCGAGCATCTCCAGGTAGGAGCCGACGGCCCACGCGCACCCGCCCGCGGCCGCGGCCACCTCGTACGACTCGTCGAGCAACTCCCGCTCGGGCCCCTCGGGCCGCGGGAGCCCGGCCTCGAGCCAGTCGAGCCCGACGCTGTCCCCGTTGCCCTCGGCCAGGTCGAGCAGCTCCTCGCGGGCCTTCGCCAGGATCGCGATGAGCCGGTGGACCCGGCGGTTGAACTCGCCCTTCGCGTACATCGCGCGGTACTTCCGCGCCGCGGGCCGGTCGGCCCCGGCCGGTTCCCTTGCTGTCGTCGTGGCTCCCATGCTCGTGATCCTCGTGACGGAATGGTTCGTGGAGTATCTGCCGGCCGCTCCGCCGGGGTCACTTCGGTGCCTTGAGGCGGGGGCGGACGCTGAGCAGCTCCTCGGACGTGCTCACCAGGAACCGCCGGGCGACCTCGGCCTCGGCCGGGCACACGGCCCCCGCGGCCTCCGCCGCGTCGAGGTCGCCGAGCAGGTCGTCGACGGCGTCGGTCAGCGCGACCCAGGACAGGACGATCCGGGCGCGGCTCGCCCGCTTCGACTTCGCGGCGCGGCGGCCGCCCTTGGTGGCGGGGGCGGGGATCAGGAACGCAACTCGGTTGCTCACGGGTGGCCTCGTGGTTCGGTGTGAGGGTGCGGGGCCAACCGCCTGCAAAACGCAGGCGGTTGGTTGGCTGGTTCAACCGTTACCCAGCGGGTAACGGTTGGCGGGTGCGGTCAGTCGTCGAGGAGCGGGGACGGGACGTCGATCAGGCACGGCGGGACCGAGTCGGCGTTCAGGAGCGTGTTCGAGGCGTCGCCGAGGTACTCGATCGCGTCGGCGAGTTCCCGCTCGCTGTACGCCTCGTGGAGCGGGTGCCGCGGGTCGAGGACCGCGGCACGGAGCCGGTTGGCGTCCTCGATGAGCCGCTCGAGCACCCCGCGGGCGAACGTGCACCAGCGCGAGGCCGCGTCGTGGTGTGGGTCGCGGGGCCGGGGCGTCGGGTGCGGGGCGTGGGCCGCTGCGGATCCGTTGGCCGGGGGCGGGGCCTTGCGGGTGCGTGCCATGTCGTGCTCCGTGTGCGTGGTGGTGAGGGGTCAGGCCGCGGGGGCGGTGGTGAACGCGGTGCAGACCGGGCACACGAGCTGCGTGCCGGCGGACGAGACGTCGAAGAACCGGTCGCCGGCGCACTCGGGGCACGGGGGCGGCGAGCCGATGGACCGCCGGCGCGGGGCGGGCCGCGGTCGGGGCCTCGGGCAGACGGGGTGCGGGGACTTGCTTAGCTCGGGGCGTGGCGATACCGTGGACGACATCGAGTGTCTCCTTCGTGCAAGGTTGGGGATTCGGTACCGGCCCCGGGTAGCGTCAACTACCCGGGGCCAACTTGTGGAAAGACTGCCACCGAGGTGGCGTAGTCACTGGTTCAGGACTAGTCTATAACGCAGGACTCGAACCGGTTCAAGAACTTTCGCGGGAATGACCGATAAAACCGGTTGCACCCGCCCAGCGGTCAAGGTTCGGCGCGAACGCTTTGCTGCCACGCATGGGAGGGCCGGGTTGTGATCGTGGCCGATCCTGTCACATTCGCCCAGCGTCTGAAGGAACTCCGCGAAGCCGCGGGCATGACGCAGTACCGTTTGGCCCAAACCTCTGGGCTCTCGAAGCAGACCATCTCGCAACTCGAGAAGGGCACCAACGAACCGTCGTGGGACACGGTTCGCAAGTTGGCGAGGGCACTGGGGATCGCGACCGACGACTTCGACACCGCGAGCGACCAGGCCGAGCCTGACGACACCCCGCCCCCGCCACCGAAGAAGCCGGCCCCCAAGAAGCCGAAGCGCTGACCGGCACCCACTTCCACTCAGTCTCGCCGCGTCCTCCGCCTCCGCGGCCTCGGGCTCGACTCGCCCCCACCGCTCATCTCGTCCTTCCCATCGATCCCGTCGCGGTCGCCGTACGCGCTCATAATCGCGAACAGGACCGCCGCCGCGACCCCGAACGCGGCCTGGACCGCGGCGACAGCGTACCACCACGCCCGGAGCCAGACCGCCTCGGCCTGGCCGGCCATCGACCACGCGGCGACCGCGCCGCCGGCCGCGGCGATGCTCCCGATCAGCAGTAACGTTTCGAACGGCACGGGCGATCTCCTCTTGGGGTGGGGGTTCCGCCCCCGGGGGCGGAACCCGGTCACGCTACCTTCAGTTCGCCGCACGACCCGGGCGATTCGGCCGGGTCGCCCGCTTGGGCTTGGCCGGCTCATTGCCGATCACGGCCTCGCCGGTGCCCAGGGCGTTCAGCCGCTTGACCAGGTCCATCCGCTTGAACTCCAGGTGCAGGTTGCCGTTCTTGAAGCACCGGCACCGGAAGTAGTCCGTCTCGGCCCGGCCGTCGGCGCTCGTGCGGATGGCCTCGAACAGCGGGGGCCGCCCCTCCCGCACGATCCCCTTGCCGTCGAGCACGTGGAACATGTTGTCCAGGGCGGCCGCCTCGGCCTCGCGGCGGTAGTTCACGCGGAACCGCTCGCTGCCGTACCCCGGCTGGACGAACCACGTCAGCACCACCCGGCGGCCGACCTGCACGGCGCTGTTCACCTTGAACTTCTTCGCGTGCTCCCGCCGGCTGGGCAGGAGGAGGGTGAACACCTCCTTCGCCGCCTCGGCCGCGAAGTCCCGGGCCTGGTCGGCCATGTTGAACAGGATCCCCATGATCGTCTCGGCGGTGATCTCGGGGAGGTCGCCCTTCTCCAGCTGCTCCTCGAACTCCTTCCGCTTCGCCACGCTCATGATGTCCTTGATGCCGATCCGCGCGACGAGCCGCTTCCAGGCGTCCCGGCTCAGGTGCTTGACCAGGGCGTCGAGTTCGCCCTCGGGGTCGTGGGCCCCGTAGGACCGGTGGTTGTGCTGGACCTCGAAGGCCACCGAGAACGACCCGTAGTACCCGTCCCGCTCGGCCGGGAACGCCGCGTTCAGCCGCCGGGTCTGCTCCCACACGCTCCGGATGCTCGCCTTCATGGAGGCGACGGCGTCCTGGAACTCCTCCGCCATGAACACCACGGACTCGCGGAACTCCTCGGAATCCATGTGCGCCCGCGTCAGGCCGCCGGCCGGGATCGTCGCAATCGTCGTCATCTCGTTCTCCTCAGTTCTTGGCCGTGAGCAGGGTGAACATCGCCGCCCGGCCCGCCTTCTGTCGCCGCCCGTAGGCCATCAGCGTGAACCAGTACAGCACCACCTCGCACTCGAGGTTGGTCAGGCCGTCGGTGACGGCGTGCATCCGTGCGACCGTGTTGCACCGGCCCGCGAGCATGAAGGCCATCGCGAGCCGCATCCCCTCGGCGTGCTCGATGGTCAACTCGCCGACCTGGTAGTTCCGGTCGAACAGGGCGGCGGCGAACTCGCGGGCCGACCCGTCGAAGGCCGCCGGGAACGCGAGCGGGCTCGACTTCTCGGCGTTGAACAGCACGCCCCGCCGCTCCGCGAGCTTCAGGACCGTCTTGACCTTCTCCTCGGCGGCACCCGGCCCCACGTAGGGCACGGCCCACGACTGGGCGGTGTCGCCGGTGCGGTCGTCCCGCATTTCGAGGGCGAGCCGGACCCGGCCGCCCTTCGTCACCTTCGTCGTCAGAACGAACCGCTCCATCGTTGCCCTCCAGAAGGAGCCCCGGCGGTTTGGACCCGCCGGGGCGTGCCACTCGGTTCGTCACTTCTTCATCGCCCGAGCCGCGGAGAAGAGCCCGCCCGCCACGTTCACGGCGAACATGACCGCCATGAAGGCCGCGAACCCCACCGCCCCCGCGGGGGCCGCCCCGATCCCGACCACGGCCGCCAGCGCCCCGGCCCCGCTCACCGCCGCCATCACCCCGTCCACCGTTCGCTCGGTCACCATGATCCGCTCCTTCAGGTTGGGGGCCGGGCAACGCGCCCGACCCGACGCCCGCACTCAGACCTGGTCCGCGTCCGTCCCGAACAGCACCCGGGCGAGTGCGTTGCCCGCGACGGCCGCACTGAACGCCGCCATCGCCGAGAACACCACCCACAGCACCCACGCGTCCTTCGACGCCATCGACACCGCGTTCGCGGTGTTCAGCACCGCCAGCCCGCCGTTGAACGCCGCCCAGCCCAGGTTCAACCGCCGCCGCACCTTCATCGAGAACCAGTCCATCGAAGTCCCTCCGTTGAAGTTCCCGCCCTACTCACCCCGGCAGCCGGCCCGTCCGCACGAGGCAGTCGAGTTCGCCCCCGGTGATGATCCCCCGCTCGTACTGCCGCACCCGGCCCGCGTCGGCCCGGGCCATCTCCTCGGCCGTCAGCCGCGACTCCGCGTAGTCGTACCCGGCCGCCTTGGTCGCCGCGGCCCGCCTCGCCTCCATCGCCTCGTACTCGGTCGCGTTCATGCCCGGCTCCCCGGTTGAGGGGGCGGGTTTGGGCCCCGCCCCCGGCCTCGCGTCCGACTCACTTCGCCCACTGCCCGCCGCCCAGGTACACCCGGAACCCCGCGGCCCGCACCACCTTCGTCAGGAGCCGCTTGCGGCGGCAGTCCTGGTGGATGGTCGGGGCGTACCCCCCGCTCATCGCCGCCACCATCTCGGCCCAGGTCCGGAACGCCGTCACCGCGTTCGTCAGGGCGTCCAGCCCGCCCGCGGCCACCCGCCCGCACACCGGGCACCGGTCCGAAGCCTCCGACTCGATCCCGCAGTCCACGCACGTCACTGCCGTCTTCATCGCGTCCCCTCCTGAGTTAGTATGCGTCGTCGGTGCCCACATATATCTATACGTCGTCGGCGTCTACTTGTAACGGCTGATCCGGCGGAATTGGCGAAATAGTTTGCGTCGTCGGCGTCGAGTGCCTAGAATGCCGACACCTCGAACGGGAGCGGCCGATGGTCCGGGAGATCGCGCTGAAGGACGTGGGGCTGCTGTCCGTCGCGGACGCGGCCGCCGAGCTGGGGGCGGCCCCGCGGACCGTGCAGAAGTGGATCGCCGACGGGCTGCTCCCGGTGGTCGTCGCCGGGGGCGGGATGCGGACCGTCTACCTGCTCCGGGCCGCGGACGTGAAGGGGTTCACCCCGCCCCCGATGGGTCGCCCGCGGAAGGACGCGACCGCCCCGGGGCCGGCGAAGAAGGCGGCGGGCCGCAAGAAGTGAGCGATTGGGGCCGCACGGCCGCAGGCGTCTCCCGTCACCCCAGAGGTCACCCGATGCCGCCCCCCGACGCCCCGCACCCGTCCGGCCGCGCCCGGCTCCAGAACGACCCGGACAAGTTCATCCGCCCGGTGAAGGGCAACAAGTTCCAGGCCCGGCCGTGCGACCTCGGGGTCCGGTACAACCTCGGCGTCTTCCCGACGATCGGCGAGGCCCGGCGGGCGGTGGCCGAGTTCTGGTGGGGGAAGCGCGAGCCCAGGGTGCGGTTCGCGCGGCCGGTCCGGGACCGGGCCGGGCGGGTGACGTGGATCGCGTGCGTCCGGGTGCCGGGCGTGGGCGGCGGGAAGCTGGAGACGGTGCGGGTGGGCGGGACGTACCCGAGCGCGAAGGACGCGCACGCCGCGGCGGTCGCGTGGCTCGTGGCCGAGCTGGGCGTGTTCGCCTGGCGGGTGGTCGCGGGGTGCGAGGTCGACGTCCGCCGCTGACGGTCACGCCGCGGCCCGGGGGTGCGGCTCGGGCTCGGGCTCCACGTCCACTGCGGCCGCGGGCTCCGGTGCGGTGGCCGGCTCGGCCGCCCCGGGGAGCGTCGGCTGGGCGATCAGGGTGACGGTCTGGGCCGCGGTCCCGGCCCTCAGCACGAGCGGCCGGCCGGGTTCGCGGAACTCGATGGTCACCGCGTCGCCGAACGCCGCCGCGATCCGCGCCAGGATCGCGAGCGTCGCGGCGGGGACGGTCGCCGACGCCACGGGCGGGCCCTCGGTGGAGATCTGCACCGTCGCGGCCACGGGCGGGAACAGCCCCCGGCCCTGCTCCAGGCGGGTGACCCGCTCGGCCTCGGCCCGCGGGTCGGCCACGCCGAACGTGGCCTCGTTCTCGCCGAGGGCCGCGAGCACCGCACCGCCCCCGTCCCGGCCCGCGCGGCTCGCGTCGCCGAACACCCTCCGGAACTCGGCCGCCGCGACCAGCGCCCGGCCCGCCGAGGCGTCGGCGGCGCGGACCTCGTCCGGGCCGTCGGCCCCAACGTCGGGGAGCAGGTCGCCCTCCACCACGGCCAGGCCGCGGAGGTCGGTCGCCGCGACCCGGTACCGCCGCCGGCCCTTCTTGTTCGACACCTCGACCTCGACCCGGCCGACCTCGAACCGGGCCGGCCGGCCCGAGCGGTCGGCCGCGTCCGCGACCGCGCCCAGGTTCGCCGGCAGTGCCACCACGCCCATGTTCGCCCCTCGCCCGTGGAACGGAAGGTAGTCGCGTACAGGGTAACGCGGGGCGTTGCCCGAGTTGGACCCTGGTGCTGGCCTCGCACCTCCCGAGCCGTGGTGGTACGCTCACCACCAATACCCACTGCACCCGGAGGACCGCCGTGCCCATCGCTCGACCACTCACCAAGGAGTTGCTGAAGAAGCTCTTCCTCAAAACGCGTCACGAGGTCCGGCGAGGGGGGAAACTGGACGGCCACAGCTCCTCCGTCGGCGGCGTCATCGGCTACATCCCCCAGATCTTCCCGGAGTTGGGGCCGCACCTGACGAACGAGGAAAAGTACCTCGCGGTCCGAGCCGCATTCGAGTTGGAGCGCGACGGGTTCATCTGGCAGGAAATCGGACAGTCCGAGGCGTTCAAGGTGCTCTCCGACCTCGGGGAGGAGGTAGTCGAGCGCGACCTGGCGGACATGCGGCTGCCGTCGATCGACCTCGACCAACTGCTCTCCCGGGACGACCTCCGGGGGCTGACCCGCGACGACTTCAACTCCGGCGATTACGAGACGGCCGTGTTCAAGGCCTTCCGCCACCTGGAGGAGTACGTCCGGTTCAAGGCAAAGGAGCCGGCGTCGTCGCTCGGCGTAGCATTGATGAGCGCCGCGTTCTCCCAGAGCAACGGGAAGTTGAAGCACCCGGCCGCTGCCGTGAGCACCGAGCAGGAAGGGCTGCACCAACTCATGCGCGGGGCGATCGCGTGGTTCAAGAACCCGAGCAGTCACCGTACCGTTCGCCGCGACGATGCCCAACAGGCGGCCCACGTCCTCGCGTTCGCGAACATGCTCCTCGACTTGGTTGACGAGTGCAAGTGAGGGCCTATCTGCCGAGCAACGAAGGTCGTTGCCAAGCATCGCTAACTTTTTACTTGAGAACGATCATGACCCCTGCCGCCCTCACCCTGACACTCACACAGATCGAGACCGCGGACCACGAGGCCGGCCACGCCGTCGTCGCTCACCTTCTCGGGCAAGGGCCTCGTGCTGTCCTTATCGAGGACAACCTGAACGGCGATCACACGGGGCAGACGCAGTCAGAGTACATCCCATCCGAGAACGAGGTGGCGGACTTGCGGATGA
This sequence comes from Gemmata sp., assembly GCF_051859125.1. Lineage (NCBI taxonomy): Bacteria > Pseudomonadati > Planctomycetota > Planctomycetia > Gemmatales > Gemmataceae > Gemmata > Gemmata sp. The sequence goes on along the minus strand of NZ_JBHYGG010000058.1, from coordinate 3,236 downwards.
GGCTCGCGGTGGCGGTCGCCGGATTCCTGTCGCATGTCAAGAGTGTAGCTGGACGACACCTCGACGAGACCGTGGTGTTCTGCGGCGAGCAACCGTGGGAGACCTTGTATGTCTATCTTGTCTCTCAAGACGCGACGCCTCCGGTGCTCACGCTTCGCGGTGCTGACTCGAGCCGCACAGTAAGCGTCTCGGCGGCCGCCCCGACAGAGTTGTGCAACGATCGCCGCGACATAATTCACTTCACCTGCAGTCTCCAGGGTCACGGCTTCAATGTGTGTGATGAGGGCGCGCGGTCCCTGGTGGAAACCGCTGCGACCCTCGACCGCCCGGAAGTGTGGGGCGTTGTGGAGGCGGTTTCGAGGGCACTCAGGGACTCCACCCCGACACATCTGCGGCGACTCGAAGGCGATGCGCTGAAGGGGCTACTTAAGGGCTTACCGACACCAGCGAGGGGCGGGTGGACGTGGCTGAGGTGAGCTTCCGACCCATTGCGCCACAAAGCGCGTCTCGCTGCATGAGGGGCGGAACTCGGCCCGCCGCAGCCGCGGCCCCCGCCGTGTACGCCCAATGTACGCCCTGACTGGCGGATATCGGCAGACATCAGCGGACCGGGCTTCGCTGGTACGCCTTGAATTCAAGCGTCAGCACACATCGGTGGACACTCAAAGGGACATTGACATTGTGGGGGTCACTGGTTCAAGTCCAGTAACGCGCACTCGACGCGAGGGCCGCAATCCGAAAGGGTTGCGGCCTTCTTCGTTTCCCGGACGAGCTTCAGAATAGCGGCCCTGTACACCCGATCTCCTGGCCGGTGGCCAGGGCAGGTTCCGGCGGGTGTTCACCAAGACGGGGACGCAATGTCAACGCTCACCTGCCCTCACTGCGGGGCCGCGCTGCCACTCGTCCGGGACGCCTTTTGCCCGGAGTGCCGCGAGCCACTCGACGCCCCGGCCGAAGGCCCCACGCCTGATCCCGCACGACCACGACCCGGTGCCCGGACCGCCACGCCGGCCAAAGCGGTGTACTGGCCCGCGGTCGCGCTGATTTTGGCCGCTGGGGCGAACGCGGTCGTGGCGGCCCTCATCGCCATTGACGGGTACACCGGCTGGCTCATCGGTCCGATCGATGATCGGGTCCGCTGGGGCGGGGTCGTCTCGGGGGTGGCGTCCGTCGTCGTAATCTGGGGCGGGTACAACTTGGGCCGGCTCGGTTCGTTCGGCTGGGCGCTCGCGGGGTCGATCATCGCGACGACGCCCGGCCTCTCGGGGTGCTGCTTCAGTTTCCCCGTCGGCATCATGTGCCTCATGACCGTGCTCCGTGCCGACGTGCGAGCGGCCTTCGGGACGCGAGCCGGCCGAGAGGCGATCGACCCCACTCGTCGCTCACCCGAATAGGGTGCCGGCGAGGGTTGCGAGCTTCTCGTCGTCTCCGGCATCAGGTGCGCGTAGACGCGGAGGGTGATCGAAACGTCGGCGTGGTCGAGTCGCCCCGACACCCGCTTGATGGACCCGCCCCCGGCGATGAGTCCGCTGGCGTGGGTGAGCCGCCGGTCGTGGAAACGGAGCCTTGCGGGGATCAGGTCCGGTTCGGCCTCCCCTGCCCTCGTCTCTTCGGCCGCGTTCACGTTCTTCACGATCGTCTTGAACGCCCTCAGCACGTTCTTCTTGTCGAGGTACTGCCCGGTCCGGGTGCAGAAGACCGGCGCGGCGATACGCCCGCCCTTCAGCGCCGCGGCTCGGTGGTCCCGGAGCGCGGCCACCACCAACGGGGCAAGCGGGCGGAAGGGAAGAAGGCATTGTTGCTGGTGTGGGAAAACGCGGCCTGGCGCGTGAGCAAGCGGGTGCGGGTCGGGATCAACTCCCACAACCGGAAGGCTCGTGCGGAGGGCGGGGTTCGGATCGTGGCGTGCTTCCTGCCGGTGGAGAGCCCGTGGCTCAACCCGATCGAGCCAAAGTGGGCGCACGGCAAGAGGGCCATCGTCGAACCCGAGCGCCTGCTCGCGGCTGCCGGGGTCCGAACTCGCGTGTGCTACTCCCACGGCTGCGAGCACCAAAAGCCCCTCGCACAACTATCCGCCTGAAACTGGACCAGGGGTGTCGAACAGGAGGGGGGTACATGCACCGAAGGCGACGTTCACCGAGCCGGAGCGAGCAGGTGGTAGACCGATCTGGTTGTCTCGCATGACTCCCCAATCCATCCGGGTCATGTTCAGTCCCTGTCTGCTGGCTTCGGAACGGCAAGGAATGCTTCCCCGACACGCCCGTGATCAGCTTCGGGAGGTCTACCCAGCCGCCGTCACCATCGCCCGCCGTCTCCAACTGGCCCATCCGCTCACCGCTGTCGGCGTCGATCCGGTGGACCGTTACCCGCCGTTCGGCCTCGACGCCCTCCAGGTTGAATCGGGGGATGATCCGGTCGGCCGCGGACCGGAAGGTGGAGTACGTGTCGTGGTGTAGCGGCACCAGGTCGGTGGCGGGACTTTCGGAATTCACCCCCTCAGCGGTCCTCGCGCCGATCACCCGGCTCACCCTCGTCTGGGCCGCTCCTGGGGCAGTAGCCGTCGCACCGCACGACCGGCTGGGGCGGGTACTTCGGATAGGCAGCGGTCGTGACCGACAACTCGCACAGCAGGAACCTGGACCTCGCCGTGCAGACTTCCCGGACGTTCTCGCAGGTTTCGCACAAGCTCTGCATCACTACTCCGAATCTAGCCGCCCGCTCCCGTCCGAGCCGCCAACGCCCGCTTGCGCTCCGCCGTGTACTTCCACCACGGCCGCTTCGGCGCTCCTTCCATGTAACTTATGGCGGCGATGAAGGTGTCGAGCAGGCACGGGTCGTGGCGGTGGCCGGTGATCCGGCACAGCTCGTCGTGCAGCCCATACGGGTCACGCCCCGGCAACCCGGCGGGCGTGGCGATCCCCAACTGGCGCAGGTCGGCGGCGACGGCAGGGCCGACGTTGCGGTATGTCCTCCAGCCGGGCGACCTCCCGGACTTTCTTCGCCTGTTTCTTCTTCTGCTGAGCCATCTCCAACTTCTCCCGCCGGTCCATCGCCTTGATCGCCGCCTCCCGCTCAAGGGCCGAACTCTGGTCCGGTTGCTTCCTGGTGGGCCAGTTCGACCGGCAGGCGGCTGCGGGTGTACCTCGATGCGGTCCCGGGGTCGTGCTGCTGGCAGCGGCGGCTGACGCTGGCCCTGGCGGGGAAGCGGACCCTCGCGGGCCTGGGCCCGGAGGACC
>NZ_JBHYGG010000057.1:41482-76599 GCF_051859125.1 Gemmata sp. | reverse complement strand
GGAGGGCGGCCCCTACCGAGCCTTTTGCCTTTGAATTTGTAGGGGCCGCCCTCCGTGGCGGCCCGCGTGAAGCGAATGACTCAACAGAGCAACGCCACCTCACACCGACACCCCCGGGCGGCGCGTGAGCCGCTTGGCGAGTTCCGGGGGCACGCGGTTGTCGTCCAGCGAGCACGAGCCGAGCCGCGGCAGCACGCGGCGGTCGGCGAGCGGCTCCGGGCCGGTCCTCAGGTTGTTGCTGTTGAGTCGCAACTCGACGAGGTTCTGCAGCGCTGGGGCCGCGAGGAGCGCCTGAACCGCGGCGTCGGTGAGGCGGCACGCCCCGAGGTCGAGCCGGGTCAGCGTCGCGAACTTGTCCGCGGCGAGCGCGCGGGCCGCGGCCGGGCCGATGGGCCGACCGTTGAGCGAGAGCGCCCGCAGGTGCGGCAGGTCGAGCCGCGTCAGGAACTCCTCGAAGTGCTGCGGGGTCACGCGGTCGCCGGTGTGGAGCGAGTGCCCAGCGAGGTCGAGTTCGAGGAGCCCCCGCAGCGCCGGGTTCTTCGCGAGCGCGTGGAGCGCGGTCGTGCCCACTTCGTTGTTCGACAGGTCGAGGTGCTTCAGCCCGGTGAGCGCCCGGCTGCGGACCAGCAACGCGACGTCGGCCGGCCCGAGGACGTTCACGCGGACGCACAGTGACCGGAGGCCGCCGAGCCACGGGGCCGCGGCCAGCGCCCGTGCCCCGGGGCTCAACAGGCCGCACCCAGTGAGGCTCAGATGGGCCGGGCGGAACCACGGCGCGCCGAGGAGTCGCTCCGCCGAGCCGCCGCCGAGGTTGATGCGCTCCAGCTTCAGGCAACTGAGGTTCGGGAACGCCGCCGACCGCGCGAACGCCTCCCACTCCGGGAGCCGCGTGGCGCACCCGGTCAGGTCCAGCGTGTGCAGGGTAGGGAACGGTCCCGCCCCGCACAGCGCCTCGAACGCGCCCAGCAGCAGCCCCTCGGCGCGGAACGTCCGGAGCGCCGGCCGCCACGCGCCGGTCCCGAGCGCGCGGGCACCGGCGGGCGTGAGCCCGTCGCACCGGGCGTTGAGGTACTCCAGCCGGGCGAGGTGCTCCGAGCCGGCGAGCGCCGCGGCCCCGGCGTCCCCGAACGGGAACGCGACGACGAGCCCGCGGAGGTTCTTCAGGTGCTGGCAGTCGGCTAGGAACCGGGCCGCGTCGTTATTGGGCTCGCCGGTCGCGTACAGTTGGACCGTGAGGCGGTCGAGCCGCGCGACGACGGGCTGGCGGAGCAACTCGCGGAGCTGGTCGTTGGTGAGGTGCCGCACCGCGAGCCAGCGGGTCGGGATCTCGTCGAGCGCCTGCTCCAGGCTCGCGGCCAGGTCGCGAACCGCCCTCAGCCCGGCGTGGTGGTTGCCGTCGAACTCGAGGAACGACGGGAACCCGCGGCGGGTGAACCGCCACCACCCCGCCCCGCCGGAGACCTGGAGCCCGGCCCGGTACTTCAACTGCGGCCCCGGGGCGTGCGCCGCGAGCCGGGTCGTCAGCTCCTGGTGCCGGGCCTGCCAGTCGGCGTACTCGGGGTGGTCCGGGGCTGCGGACTCGAGCCGGCACCCGAGGCGGACGAACTCGGCCTCCTCGCCGCGGTCGTGCTCCTCCAGCCAGTCGGCGTACACGAGCCGCGGGGTGTCGTCGTCCGGGTGCGCGACCACGGCCCGGTAGAGTGCGTCGCCGTCGGTCATAGGGCCGGAGTTTCGAGTTTCGAGTTCAAAGTTTCAAGTGAAGAACTCCGGTCGCTGACGCTCCCGGCTCGCCCGGTTCTCGTGGGGCAGACATTCTTGTCTGCCTCCAGTCGCCTCACGAGGCAGACAAGAATGTCTGCCCCACCAAGCCCACTGCGTCACTCCTAAACATTGAACTCGAACCTCGCAATCGCGTCACAGCACCACCCCGGGGCGGCGGGTGAGCCGCCACGCGGTCTTGCTCGGGACGCCGTGGCCGAGCCGGCAGTACCCGAGCCGCGGGAACACCTTCGGGTTCGCGAGCTTCCCGGCCCCGGACCCGACCTTGTTGCCGTGCAGGTCGAGGTGGGTCAGGTTCGCGAGCGTCTTCGACTCGGCCAGCGCCGCGGTCCCGGCGGCCCCGAGTGCGCAGCTCTCGAGTTGGAGCCGGGTGAGGTTCGCGAACGCCGGGGCCGTCGCCAGCACCCGCGCGCCGCGGACGGCCACGGGCAGCGCGCTCAGGTTCAGGTGCCGCAGCTCGGGCGCGGCGAGCGACGACAGGAACTCGACGACGTGCCGGGCGGCGATCGGCCCGCGGGCGTGGTTGGTCCGGCCCAGGTTCAGCGCCCGCAGCCCGGTGAGGGTCCCGCTCGCGGCGATCGCGGCGAGCCCGCCGGGGCCGATCGGGTTGCCCGACAGGTCGAGGTGCCGCAGCCCGGCGAGCGACCCGGCGTCGGCCAGCGCCTGAACGCCCCCGGCGGTGACCCCGGACTCGCGGAGGCTCAGGACGCGGAGGGTCCGGGCGAACGCGGCCCCGGCGAGCGCCTCGCACCCGGCCCGGCGGGCGTGGCCCTGCTCCAGCGCGAGGTGCCGCAGCGGCCACTTCGCCTTCGCGAGCGCGGCGACCACGTCGTGCTGGAGCCCGTTGCCGGACAGTTCGAGGTGCGCCAGCTTCGGGAACGCCTCGCTCGCGACCAGCTTGCGGACCGCCGCGGCCGACACGTTCCCGAGCCCGTCGAGCGTCAGCGACACGAGCCGGGGCATGGGCGGGAAGTCGGCCAGCGCCCGGACCACGTCGCTGCGGCCGCCCCACCCGCTCCACAGGTGGAGCCGCCGCAGGTTGCGGAACCACTTCACCCCGTGGAACGCCTTGAGGGACCGGGCCGAGATCGGGAAGTCGATGACGAGCTCTTCGAGGGTGCCCAGGTGCCGCGACCCGGCCAGCGCCCGGCACCCGTCCTCGCCGATCATCAGGTCGAGGTACAGCCGCCGGAGCCCGGCCGCGTGTTGGGAGCCGGCGATCGCGGCGACAGCGGGGTCCTCGTCCCCGTCGTCGAGGTAGTCGATGTACAGCCCGCGGAGGTGCCGGAACGCCCGGTGCGCGGCGAACCGCTCGACCTCCTCGGTCGTCGCGCCGTCGAGGACCAGGCTCCGCCCGGGGGTCCGCCGGAACGCGTCGTCGAGGGCCGCGACCAGCGCGCCGATGGTCTCGTCGGCCGACCCGCCGTAGTCGTCGAAGCAGTACACCTCGTTGAACCCGCGGCGGCTCTGGTCCCACCCGCCGACCCGGACGCGGGTGTCGCCGTCGGTGCCGAAGAGGGGCTCGTTGGGGTCCGGGGTGTGCGCCGAGAGCCAGTCGGCGAGGTCGAGTTCGCGTTCGAGGAGTTCGGGGTAGTCCGGGGCGTCGAACGCGCCGGCGGCGAGGCGGCACTGGACGCGGATGAACTCGGCCCGCGCCGACGGCCCCGCGGCCGGCGAGGGCGCGGCGTCCGGCGCGTTCTCGTCGAGCCAGTCGGCGTACACGAGCCGGGGGGTGTCCTCGTCCGGGTGCGCGACGATGGCTTTCAGCAGGGCGGCTTCGTCGGTCATACCCTGGGCATCATAACCGGTGCCGCGGCCGTGTGAAGCCCGTCCCGGCGCGCCGCGAGCGGTTGGAACTGCTGGGAAACCCGCGACCTACTCGCACGCCTCACTTCATCCGACCCAGGCGTCCTGTACCAACTCTTGCAACGGACGAACGAGCAACCGGCAGCGGGCGCATGCGTCGAACACCGTAGGCAGGATCTCTTCCGACGCGCTGAGAACGGCTCGCCCCTGTTGCAGCGGCCCCTCACCCCATCATCCGGCGGAACTCCTCGAACAGGTAGCTGGAGTCGTGCGGGCCGGCGGCGGCCTCGGGGTGGTACTGCACGCTGAACGCGGGCAGCGTCTTGTGCCGCATCCCCTCGAGCGTGCGGTCGTTCAGGTTGACGTGCGTCGCCTCCATGTCGGACGGGAGCGTCGCGGGGTCCACCGAGAACCCGTGGTTCTGCGTCGTGATCTCCACCTTCCCCGTGCGCTCGTCGAGCACCGGCTGGTTCGACCCGCGGTGCCCGAACTTCAGCTTGAACGTCTTCGCCCCCACCGCGAGGCCGAGCAACTGGTGCCCGAGGCAGATGCCGAACACCGGCTTCTTGCCGATCAGCCCCTTCACCGCCTCGATGGCGTACCCGACGGCGGCCGGGTCGCCGGGGCCGTTCGAGAGGAACACGCCGTCGGGCTTGTGCGCGAGGATCTGGTCGGCGGTCGCGGTGCCGGGGACGACGGTGACCCGGCACCCGACCTGCGTGAGGCACCGGAGGATGTTCCACTTCATGCCGTAGTCCACGGCGACGACGTGCCGGTCGGCCTTGTGCGCCGGGATGACGTGCTCGGCGAACTGGCCGAACCCCTCGCTCCACTCGAACGCCTTCTTGGGCACCACCTCGCTGACGAGGTCGCGGCCCTCCATGCCGGGGAACTTGCGGGCCTTGGCGACGAGCGAGGCGTCGTCGAGGTCGGCGGTGCTCAGCACGCCGTTCATCGCGCCGCGGACCCGTAACCGGCGGACGAGCGACCGCGTGTCGATCCCCTCAATGCCGGTGACGCCGCTCTTCTTGAGGTAGGCGTCGAGGTCGCAGTCGCTGCGGAAGTTGCTCGGCACGCGGGTGAGTTCGCGGACCACGAACCCGGCGACCTGCACCCGGCCCGACTCCTGGTCGGCGGCGGTGGTGCCGTAGTTGCCGATGAGCGGGTACGTCATCGTGACGATTTGACCGGTGTACGACGGGTCGGTGAGCACCTCCTGGTAGCCCATCATGGAGGTGTTGAACACGACCTCGCCGCAGGTCTCGCCGGGGGCTCCGAACGCCCGGCCGGTGTACACGGTGCCGTCGGCCAGGGCCAGTTTCGCCGTTCGCGCAGTGGGGGTGCTCATCGTGGTGCGTCTGTCCTCGGGTCGGGCCGCTGGTCGCGAGCCCAAATCAGAAGAATGATACGGACCGCGGGCGCCCGCGGGTATGATGTCGGGAACGAAACGCCCGGCTCGTGCGTCGAAGATCGCAGCCCACCCTCCCTACCCGCCGCTCGCCACGAACCACCGCCATGCCGTCACCCCTCGACCGCCGCACGTTCTTCGGGTCCGCCGCGGCCCTGTCGCTGTCGGCCGCCAGCTACGCCAAGGTCAGCGGCAGCAACGACCGCGTCCGCGTCGGGTTCCTCGGGTGCGGGGGCCGCGCGCAGGCGCACATCGACCTCGTGAACCGGTTCGCCGCGGAGGGGAAGCCGGTCGCGGCGGCCGCCGTGTGCGACGCCTGGGACGGGCTCGAAGACGAGTACGAGGTAAACTTCGGCGGCAAGGTCACCCGCCGGCGGTACGCCCAGGGGCTGTTCCCGTCGGCCCGCAAGTGCGGCCTCGACGTCGGCGACCGCACTCGCGTCACCAAGGACTACCGCATGGTCCTCGACCGCAAGGACGTGGACGCGGTGTGCATCGCGACCCCCGACCACTGGCACGGCCGCATGACGGTCGACGCGCTGAACGCCGGGAAGGACGTGTACGTCGAGAAGCCGATGACGCACACGCCCGAGGAGGCGGTCGCGGTGTGCGACGCGTGGCAGCGGACCGGCCGGGTCGTGACCGTCGGCGTGCAGTCGATGGCCGACGGCGTGTGGGTGCGGGCGTTCGACACGGTCCGCCAGGGCGGCATCGGCCACGTCGCACACGCGCAAGGGGGCATCTTCCGCAACGACGCCCGCGGCCAGTGGCGGTTCTACCGGCTCGCCAAGGAGATGACCCCGAAGACCGTGGACTGGGACCTGTTCCTCGGCCACAAGTTTGAGCTGGCCGGCAAGCACCTGGGCCCGACGCCCAAGGAGCAGCCGTTCGACCGGGCCGCGTTCGCGCAGTGGCGCACGCTGTGGGCGTTCTCGTCCGGCCCATTCGCGGACCTGCTCACGCACCCGGTCGCGCACCTGTCGGCGGCGATGGGGGTGCGGTTCCCGGCCCGCGTCACGGCCGGCGGCGGGACGTACCTCGAACTCGACGGCCGCTCCGTGCCCGACGTCGGCACGCTGGTCGCCGACTACGACGAGGGCTGCCAGCTCGTGCTGACCGCGGCGACGGTCACCGGCTACCCGGTCGAAGAGGTGATCCGCGGGCGGCTCGGGGCGCTCAAGTTCGTGAAGGGCGGGTTCCAGGTGTTCCGCGACGACCCGAACCGCGGCGCGACGTTCCCCGCGCGGCTCGAAGCGCCGCTCACGCCGGCCGAAGTGGTGTCGGTCGAGCCGCCGCGGAACGAGACCGAGGCGCTGTGGGAGAACTTCCTGGCGTGCGTGCGGGCGCGGCAGCAGTCGACCTTCTGCCCGCCGGACCTCGGCGCGGTCGCCGTCGCGACGACCGCGATGGCGGCGCAGAGCTACCGCACCGGTCAGGCGCAGTTCTGGGACCGCGAGCGCCGCACCGTCACCTCGACCGATCCCGGGTGGGCGCTGCGCCACGAGCAGCGGAGCAAGGCGCGTGCGAAGCCGAACCAGGTGTTCGGCTGGTCCGGCGGCGACGCCGGCAGCACCCTCGCCCCGCCCCCGCACCAGAAGCTCGCCGGCCCGTGGGTGAACGGGAAGGACCCGGCGTAGCGCGCGGTGAACTCTGGACCCTGGCGAGCGGGGGACGTGATGCCAAGTCCGAGTGAACCGGAACCGTGGTGTCCGGGTCCGAGCCCGAGCGCCGAGCGAGGGTCAACGTGAACCCTCGCTCGGCGCTCGGGCTCGGGCCAACACGAATCCAACCGATCCGGGATGAGGCCGCCGGTGTGTGGAATTGCGGTTCTACCGGGGGACTCACGTCCCCCGCTCGCCCGAACCAGGAGGCTCACCCCCGGTCCGCGTTCGTTGCGTGCGCCGCACTCCGGGCGTACCATCACCCCCTGGTGCCCCCTTCACCACCGGGAACTGACATGCGCGCCCTCACCGCCGGCCTGTTCGCACTCGCACTCACGGCCTGCGACAACAAGCCCGCCGACACCAAACCGGAACCGGCCCCGGCGCAAGCGCCGCCGCCGGCCCCCCGCGAGCCGAAGCCGGACGCGAAGGCCCCCGCACTCGAAGAGGCGGACGCGGAGACCCAGAAGTTCTTCGAGGCCAACCTCAGCAAGCTCATCAAGGTGAAGCCCACGCTGGTGAAGGACCCCGCCGTCGCCAAGGTGTTCGTCGTGAAGGTGTACCGCGTGGAGCTGACGGTCAACAACAACCGGTTCCCGCTCCAAGTCAGCCGCAACGGCGACGCGATCGTCGCGCTGAAGGACCTGTCCACGAACCAGGACATGCCCGAACTCAAGGCGATCATCAACCCGGATTTCAAGCTCCTGAACGACACCGACGCGATCGTCTTCGAGGCAGCGACCGAAGCGCTCTACCCGCTGTCCGACGGGTTCGACGACGGCGGTGCGGCGGTGAAGCAGGTGCGGCACAAGGGGACCGAGTGGACGTTCGTCCGCGGCAAGTTCTTCGACAAGTTCAAGGGGTTCGTGGTCACCACCGACGAGAAGGGCGCGGTCACCAAGGTGCGGTACTCGCTCGACATCCCCACCAAGTAGCGCGCGGCGCAAACGAAACGGCCGCGGGCGTCGAGGCGGCTCGACGCCCGCGGCCGCTGGTGCCCCCCGGTACTCAGTTGCTCAGCGCCGACGGCGGGGGCGGGCTGGCGGGGCTGGTCGGTGTCGCCGGGCCGGTCGGCTTGTTCAGGCTGCTCTCGGCCTGGCCCAGCAGACTCTTGATGTTCGTGCGGAACGACTCGTACTGCGCCGCCATGCTGTCGCGCTCGGCGCGGACGGTCGAGGCCGACGCGCGGGCCTCGTCGAGCTGGGCCTGGAGGGCGGTCGCACGGCTCTCGGCCGCCGACACCTTCTCCTCGGCCGCCAGCGCCCGGAGCCGGAACTGGTCGCGGGCCGCGGCCGCGGCGCGGAAGTCCTCGTCGAGCCGCTTGGCCTTGGCCTCGAGGGCCGGGTTCCGCTCGTCGCCGGTCGGGGCCGGGGCCTTCGAGCACCCCCACGCCCCGACCAACATCACCAGCACCAGACCCAGGGCCTTGTGTGAACGCGTCATCGCGGAGTCTCCGTATCAACCGGGCGTCGGCGGTCCCGCCGCAGGTGGGTCCCGGTGGTGTGGGAAAGGTCGACCTGAACGCTACGGGTCACGCACCTTCTCTCGACGCCCCCAAACCGCCCACTTAACGGGAGCGGACCACTTTACCACCCGCCCCGCCGCCCCCCGCGAGGGGACAAAGGGACTGTGCCGATCGGGCCGGTGGCGCGGCCGGAACGCGAACACGGTTCTGGCCCGGACCCCGGCGGCCGCATAGATTCGGAATGTCACACCCGCCACAGAGCTCTCCCATGCTGCTCGCCGCCTACGTTCAGGATCTGAACCCGCTCGGGGTCCGGGTCCTCTCCACGATCGTCGCCGCGCTGCCGGTGCTCGTGCTCTTCTACCTGCTCGTCGGCCGCCGGTGGCTCGCGAGCTGGGCCGGGGCCGCGGGGAGCGTCGTGGCCCTCGTGCTGGCCGCGACCGTGTACGGGATGCCGCTGGAGATGGCCGGCGCGTCGTTCGTGTACGGGGCCGCGTTCGGGCTGCTCCCGATCGGGTGGACCGTGTTCGCGGCGATGGTGCTGTACAACATCACCGTCGAGACCGGGCAGTTCACCGTCATCCGCCGGTCGATCGGGAGCCTGAGCCAGGACGCCCGCATCCAGGCGGTGCTCATCGGGTTCGCGTTCGGCGCGTTCATGGAGGGGGCCGCCGGGGCCGGGTCGCCGGTCGCCATCTGCGGGGCCATGCTCGTCGGGCTCGGGGTGCCGCCGTTCCGGGCCGCGGTCATCTGCCTGATCGCGAACACCTCCCCGGTGTGCTACGGCGGGCTCGGCGTGCCGATCATGACGCTGCAAACGTCCAGCGGCATCGACGCCGACAAGATCAGCATCATGTGCGGGCACCAGCTCCCGTTCCTGTCGTGCCTGATCCCGCTGTACATGGTCAAGACGATGTGCACGTGGCGCGAGACGCTCGCGATCTGGCCGGCGCTGGCGGTCGGGGGCGGGTCGTTCGCGGTGTTCCAGTTCATCTTCGCGACCGCCCACGCCTACGGGTTCCCCCCGATCTGGCAGCTCACCGACATCGGCGGCGGCATCTTCTCGCTCGTCACCCTGGCGCTGTTCCTCAAGTTCGTGTGGAAGCCCAGGGCCCAGTGGCGGTTCCCGGAGGAAGCGCAGGCCACCGAACCCGCACCGCGGAGTGAGGACAAGAAGCACGGGCACGACTTCCAGGCCGAGCACGCCCAGGAAGAGGTTCGCGAGTTGCTCGAAGCGCCGAAGACGCCCGCATCAGAAGCGCCGCTCACGCTCGGGTCGGTCACGCTGGCGTGGATGCCGTGGATCCTGATGGCGCTGTGCCTCGTCGGGTCCGGGGTCGTCAAGCAGTTGGAGAAGGACAGCGGCGGCCCGCTCGACCTGTTCGGGCTCAAGTCGTACTACGACGTGCCGATCGCCGGCCTGCACAAGCAGGTGCAGCGGGCCGAGGCGCTCGTGCCGCCCGGCACGAAGGACGAGGACAAGCTCGAAGCGGCGGTGTTCAAGTTCACCTGGCTCACCGCCCCGGGCACCCCGGTGCTGCTCGGCGCGGTCCTGTCGATGTTCCTGCTCCGCATGTCGGCGACGCAGGTCGCGAGCGTGGTCCGCAAGACCGTGTACCAGATGCGGATCCCGATCCCGACGATCGCGTTCATGCTCGGGCTCAGCTACGTCACCAAGTACGCCGGCATGGACGCGACGCTCGGGGTGGCGTTCGCCGCGACGGGGGTGCTGTACCCGTTCTTCGCCGCGATGCTCGGCTGGCTCGGCGTGTTCCTGACCGGCACCGACGCGGGGAGCAACGCGCTGTTCGGCGGCTTGCAGAAGATCACCGCGACCGAGGTGTGGACCGCCCACCACGAGGGGGCGATGTCGAACCTGACTCTCGACCAGGCGCAGACGCTGATCTGCACGGCGAACAGCACCGGCGGCGTGATGGGGAAGATGATCGACGCGCAGAGCATCTGCGTGGCGACGGCCGGCACGAACCAGATCGGCAAGGAGGCGGACATCTTCAAGGCGGTGATCGGGCACAGCATCCTGCTGGCGAGCATCGTCGGCCTGCTCACGGCGCTGCAAGCGTTCGTGTACCCGTTTACGCTGATGGTACCTAAGTAGGAGAAGCACTCACCGAGGTCTGCCATGATGGCACTGCTCGCCGGCTCGCTCGCAATGGCCCTCGTCGCGGTCGACCCGCCCGGCGACGTCTCAGCCGACGAGGTCGCCCGGTTCCACTTCCTGTTGGGTCGGGGGGAGCGTGAGCCGGGTGAGTTGGAGAAGGCCAAGCGGTGCCTCGCTGCGAAGCCGGCGCTGGCCCGCACCCGGAGCGACGTCTTCGCACGCACCCCGCTCCACTCCGCGGCCGAGTGCGGGGACGCGGAACTGGCCCGGTACCTCCTGCGTCGCGGGGCCAGGACGGGCGCCTCGGACATTCACGGAAGAACCCCACTCCACTTCGCATCGACGCCGAGCGTGGCACGGTTCCTCATCGCCAACGGCGCGGACATCGATGCCAGAGACCAGCACGGGAGAACGCCCCTGGCCGATGCCGTGGACCAGTGCGGGCGATACATACTGCCTGACGCGGCCCGCCACCTGGGCGTCGCCCGGGTGCTCGTCGCCGCGGGCGCGACGTGTGACCCCCTCACGGCCGCATTCATCGGCGACACGAACCGTCTTCGTGCGGCGCTTCTGGCCGCCCCCGCCCTGGCCCGGAACGACAAACTCGTAGTCGCAGCGGTGAGCGGCGGCCACGCCCCCACCGTGCAACTTTTACTCGACAGCGCGGCAAACCCGAACGCGGTCGACGAGGACCGGTCACCGAACCCGGCACTCTTTTACGCCCTCGCCCATCCGGACGTCGTTCGCGTCCTCCTCACGGCCGGGGCCAAGTCCAAGGGCCGGTTCAAGCCCATTCGCTACTCAAAAGGATTCATGACGGATAACGGGCAAACGCTCCTGCACTACGCAGCGGACAAGGGCCACGTCGAGACGGCAAAGCTACTGCTCGAAGCCGGCGCGGACATGAACAGCCGTGACGCGCTGCTGGGGGAGACACCGCTCCAGTGCGCGGCCATGTTCGGGCGGGTCGAGATGATCCGGTTCCTACTCGATCAGAAGGCCAGCGTTCGCGGAACTACCGGAATGGTCGCCATGTCCCGAGCCGGGGGCGACAACCGCGCCGCCGTGATCCGCATCCTCCGCAACGCGGGCGTTCCCCTGGACCTGTTCTCGGCGCTCGAGATCGGCGACGAGGCGTACGCGCGAATGCTGATCGAGGCCGTGCCGCTGCTCGCATTTGCGACCCATCAGCACTTTTCGGTGCTGGAAATGGCCGCGTTCAAGGGCCACAACGACCTCGTTGCGCTCCTCCTCGACATGGGCGTCCCGATCGAGGCCGGGGACAACAGCGCACTGATGGCCGGGGTCTGGGGGAGGCACCCAAGTACCATCGAGCTGCTGCTCCGCCGCGGGGCCAACGTCAACTGGCAAAGGCACTCCGGATATGCACTCCTCCACTCGGCTGAAACGGCGGCAGTCGCGAATCAACTCATCGGCGCAGGAGCGGACGTCAACGCCCGGAGCGGGGACGGTCGAACCCCGCTCCACGACGCGGTCGAATCGGGCAAGCACGCGGTAGCGGAGGCCCTCTTGGACGCGAAGGCCGATGTGAACGCTGCGGACAAGAACGGCCGCACGCCCCTGCACGTGGCGGTCGAACGCGAGAACGTCGAAGCCGTCCGCCTGCTGCTCACTGCCGGGGCCGACGCCAACGCTGCCGACAAGGACGAGAAGACGCCCCTCGGGTACACCAACACGTATTCGGACCCCGACATCGTCGCGCTCCTCAAGAGCCGCGGCGCGAAGTAACCCACGAGGCCGACCCATGACCCGACTGCTCACGTTGCTCGTCGCGCTACTCGCCGCCCCGTCGCTCGCGGGTGCGGGGCCGGGGAAGTTCAACAAGGTGCTCGCGCCGGGCGACGCGGCCCCCGCGTGGGAGGGGCTCGAAGGGACCGACGGCAAGAAGCACGCGCTCGCCGACCTCAAGGACAAGGAGGTCGTCGTCGTCGTGTTCACCTGCAACAGTTGCCCGGTCGCGAAGGACTACGAGGACCGCATCGTCGCGCTCGCCGCCGCGCACGCCGGGCCGGACGCGAAGGTCGCGGTCGTCGCCATCAACGTGAACACGGGCCGCGACGACGCGCTCCCCGCCATGAGAGTCCGCGCCGAGAAGAAGAAGTTCCCGTTCGCGTACCTGTTCGACCCGACCCAGGAGATCGCCCGCAGGTACGGCGCGACCTACACCCCCGAGTTCTTCGTCCTCGGCAGGGATCGCACCGTCCTCTACGCCGGGGCGCTCGACGACAAGTCGCCGCCGGAAGAACCCAGTACCAGGTACGTCGAGGCCGCGGTGGCGGCCGCGCTGGCCGGGAAGAAGGTCGAGGCCGCCGAGACCAGCGCCGCCGCCGGGTGCCGCATCAAGTTCAACCCGAAGAAGGACGATTGACCCGCCCCGTGACAATTCGCGCCGGCCGCAATACATTAACCAGAGGACAGGGGCCCGGCGGACAGAACAGCAGGAAACGAAACGGGCTCGTCGTCGTCTTCTGGCCCTGTCGCTCCGAGCGTCCGTCCTCTGGTTCTGAGTCTTGCCCCTCGCCGGCCGAACCGGAGACGTACAGACATGGCGACGGTCCTGGACTGGAACCCGGCCGTCGACCCCGCCGAAGTGCTGAGCGTGACCCGGGAGGCGATCGAGGCCGGCCGGGTCGTCGTGCTCCCCGGGGACTGCGGGTACGTCGCGCTGGTCAACCCGGCCGCCCCCGACGCGGCCCGGCAGCTCGCGGCCCTCGCCGCCGGCGGCGCGGCCCCCCCGGCCGTGCTGGCGTGGAACGCCGAGGACCCGCAGGGGCTCGGGCTCCCGGTCTCGACGGTGGCGCGGCGGCTCATGTACCGGGCGTGGCCGGGGCCGCTCGCCCTGGCCGTCGCGGGCGACCCGCGGTGGCCGACCGAGTGGCCGGCCGCGGTCCGCGACGCGCTCGCCGCCGGTGGCCCCGTGCGGTTCCGGTGCCCCGAGCACCCGGTCTGCGAGGCGCTGGTCCCGGCGCTGACGCTCCCGGTGCTGGTCGCGGACACGTTCCGGCCGACCGCCGAGGCCGCGCTCGACCTGGCCGACGACGACGGCGCGATGGCGGTGTCCGCGGGGGAACTGGAGGTCGCGGGCACGCCGACCGTTGCGACGTTCCGCGGCGCGGGGTTCGAGGTTACGGAGCCCGGCCTGTTCGCGGTCGAGGAACTGGAGAAGTTCGCCGCCCGGATCGTGCTGTTCGTCTGCACCGGGAACACGTGCCGCAGCCCGCTGGCCGAGGCGCTCGCGAAGAAGCTGCTGGCCGACAAGCTCGGGTGCGACCCCGAGGAGCTGCCCCGCCGCGGGCTCTGGATGCTCTCGGCGGGGGTGGCGACGCACGGGGGCGACCCGGCGGCCGACGACTCGGTGACGGTGGCGGCCGAGTTCGGGGCGCGGCTCGACGGGCACGAGAGCCGGGCGGTGAACCCGCAACTGCTGGCGGCGGCCGACGACGTGATTACGATGACCCGGGGGCACGCGGCGGCGCTGGCGGCCCGGTTCCCGGGGGTCGGGCCGGCGCCGCGGCTGCTGTGCGGCGACGCCGACCTCGACGACCCGATCGGCGCGGGCACCGACGTGTACCGCGCGTGCGCCCGGACCATCCTCGCGAACCTGGAACGCCTACTTCCGGAGTGGACAGGCCAATGAAGATCGCCGTGGGGAACGACCACCGCGGGGTCGGGATCAAGCACCGGCTGCTCGCGCTGCTCAAGGACCTCGGCCACGAGGGCCGCGACATGGGCGCCGCCGGGCAGGCGAGCGTCGACTACCCGGACTTCGCGATCACGGTCTCCGAGGCGGTCCGCACCGGGGCGGTGGACCGCGGCATCCTGATCTGCGGGACCGGCCACGGCATGTGCATCGCCGCCAACAAGGTCAGCGGGGTGCGCGCGGCCAACTGCCGCGACATCGTGGACGCCGAGTTGAGCCGCCGCCACAACGACGCGAACGTCATGTGCCTCTCGGCCGACCTGATCGGCGAGGAGCAGATCGAGCGCATGGTGCAGTCGTGGCTCGCCACCGACTTCGAGGGCGGCCGCCACGCCCGCCGCATCGAGAAGGTCGCCGCCTACGAAAAGGCCCACGACCCGCAGGGCAAGTGAGTGCGGCCATACGGTAGGCGACTCGCTCCGCGAGTCGCACCCCGGCGCCCCGGAGGTTCCCGGGGGTCGCGAATCGGCCCCGGGATGACCCGCGGAGCGAGTGACCTGCCGAGAGCCACCTGCGGTTCCCCGGCGGAGTGATTCTGATTGGCGAACGGTCGGCGGCGTGCTAGAACGGAGTGCCGGGCCGCGGGTGACCCTGCGGCCCGCACACTTCGCACCCGGAGCGCCCCCCATGTCCTCGCGCCGCAGCGTCACCGAACTCGTCGAGCCGGACCTGCCCATCACCCCGATGCTGGACATGTCGTTCCAGCTCCTGGCGTTCTTCATCCTCACGTTCCGCCCGTCGCCCACCGAGGGGCAGATCGCGCTGCGTCTCCCGCCGCTGGAGAGCATGACGGGACAGGAGATCAAGGAACCGCTGGACGTCGAAGACGATAAACCCGCGCGGTTCGTCGTGCAGGTCACGGCGTCCGACAAGGGCACCATCGAGAAGATCACGCTGCGGTCCGAGCTGGGGGCCGACGACAAGAACCTCGGGGCCGACCCCGCCGCGCTGCTCAAGGAACTGAAGGGCCTCGTCGCGGCCGAGACGAAGCGGCGCGAGGCCGCGGCGGCCCGCGGGACGAAGATCCCGCCCCCGAAGTTGACGATCGAGATCGGCAACAAGCTGTTGCAGGCACCGGTGGTGCAGGTGTTCGACGCCGCGGTGCAGGCCGGGTTCACCGACGTCTCGACGACCCCGCTCGACAGGGAGCGCCGTTGACACTGGCGACGCTCTTTCGTGTCGCCCCGGGGCCCACGCTCCGCCCCGCCGCGACACGTCGCCCGACCCCGCGGACACCTCGATGACGCCAGCGCCGCCGACCGCCCCAGCACCGCCCGACGCACCCCCGAGCCGGTTCGCCCGCGCCCGCGCCGCGGCCGCCGCGCCGTTCGTCGCGGCGATGCGCGAGGTCGCGAGGCAGCCGCTGTGGTTCCGGGCCGGGTTCGTGCTGGTGCTGGCGGTCGGGTCGGTCGCGGGCGCAGTGTACGCGAGCGTCCACCTCAAGAAGCGCGACGCGGTCCACGCCACGGCCTCCGCGTGGGGGGCCTACACCGCCGCGGCGCAGAGGGCCGACCTCGACGGGATGCGGGCGGCGCTCGCGGCCGCGGCGGCCGCCAACCCCGCCGACCCAACGCCGGCCCGGTACCGCGAGATGATCGACCGCGGCTCGGCCGACGCGGACGCGCCCGAACTCGCCGCCGTGCTGATGGCGCACCACCGTGCCGCCGAGCGGCTCCCCGAGGCCGCCCGCGAGGCCGAGAAGGTGCTCGCGACGTACCCCAAGAACTGGCTCGCCCGGTGCTACGTCGCGCACCACGCGCTCCAGGACCTCCGCGACCCGGCCGCGGCCGAGCGGGAACTCGCGCTGCTCCCCGACCCCGAGGACCCGGCCGCGGGGGTCCGCCTCAACGGCGTCCTCTACGCGCTGCGGCTGTTCGACGCCACCGGCCGCGACGCGACCGGCCTGCGGGCCGTCGCCCTCCGCAAGCTCGTCCCGCTCACCCGCACCGCGGCCGCCGCCGCCGCGCCCGCCGCGGCCAAGGTCCAGCTCGTCACCTGTTACCTCGAACCGTTCGCCGACCCGGCCGCGGTCCCCGAACTCGCCGGGTACTGGGCCGCGGTGGACCGGCTCGCCGAGGACGCCGTGGGCGAGGCGACCGCGGCCGGCGACACCCGCACCCTGGCCCGGGTCGCCGAACTCGGCCCGCGGCTCCGCGTCGCGCTCGCCCTCATCCGCGCCGCCGACCCGGCCCGCCTCCCGCCCGACCGCTTCAAGTCGCTGGTCGCGGCGGTGGACAACCGGACCCGGCGCGCGTGGCTGGCGGTGCGCGAGAAGGAACCCCAGCGGCCCGAGGCGTACCGCGGGCTCGCGGTCCTCGCGCTCCAGGCGGGCGACCCGGCCGCCGCGGTCCAGCACCTCGTCGACGGCCTCGCGGCGTGCGGCGACCGGCCCGTGCTGCTCGAACAGCTTGTGGCTCTCGTCGCAAGGTACGGCACCGACGCCGCCACCCGGGCGCTCGCCGACCGCATGTGGAAGTCGGCCGAGACCGGGAAGCCGAGCCCGGTGAGGTGGTGCCTCGCGGCGGAGACGGCGCTCGTCGTCGGCCGCCCGGACGCGGCGCTGGTCGCGTGCCGCAGGGCCCGCGCCGCCGACCCGCGCCACCCGTGGGCGTGCGGCACCGAGGCCCGCATCCACGCCCGCGCCGGGAACTTCTTCGACGCCCGCGAGGCGCTCGCCGCGCTCGGCGAGCCGGCCGTCCTCGCGAGCCCGGCGCTGGTGCGGCTGCACGCCCGCGTAATCGTCGGCACCGGGCTGTGGCTCCTCCGCGACGACGAGTTCAAGAAGGCCGCGGCCGCGCCCGGGAAGAACAGGGCCGCCGCGGTCGCGTTCCTCCGGGGCGTGCTCGACGCGCCGCCCGACGCCGACCGTTCCGCGTGGGTCGCCGCGACCGCCGAACTCGTGCTCGCGACCGACCCCGACGCGGGCGGCGCGGCGGCGGCGCGGGCCGACGCACTGTTCCGGCTCGCCGAACTCTCCGCGGCGCCGCACGCCGAGGACCGGTCGAAGCCGCCCGTGTGGAACCCGGCCCGCGTGGCCGCCGCGCTGCGGGCGATCAACCAGCTTCCCCCCGAACAGCGCGCCACGCAAGACGCGATCGCGGCGGTCGCCACACTGCAACTCAAGGGCGAGGGGAGCGCGGCCGCGGCGCTCCGAACCGTCGCCCCGCTCCTCGCCGCCGAGGCGACCGCGGCGCCGGCGCACCTCGAAGTCGTGGGCACGGTGCTCCTCGCGAGCGGCCGCGCCGCCGAGGCGGTCCGCCTGCTGGAGCGCGCCGCCCGCGGCCCCGGCGCGACGGCCGGGTGCGTGGTCGCGCTGGCGACCGCCTACGAGCGGAACCACCAGCCGATCGAGGCCCGCGCGGCCCTCACGCGTGCCGAGGCGATGCCGAACCGCTCGGGCCGCGAGCAGGCCGAGCTGATCGCCACGAAACTCACGCTCCTGAAAGAGACGCCCTGATGCCCGCGCCGCGCACCCTGGCCGCACCCGCCCTCCTCTTCTGCGCCGTCGCCGCCTTCGCACAGCCGCCGAAGGACGCCCCGAAAACAGCCCCGCCCCCCGACGAGCAGAAGGCGAAGGAGGCGTTCCTCGCCGGGAAGCTCGACGACGCGATCGCCCACCTCCGGGCCGCCGCGAAGGCGAACCCGGCGCTGTCGCCCCCAAAGGTGGTCGCCGCACGGTGGTGCGT
This sequence comes from Gemmata sp., assembly GCF_051859125.1. Lineage (NCBI taxonomy): Bacteria > Pseudomonadati > Planctomycetota > Planctomycetia > Gemmatales > Gemmataceae > Gemmata > Gemmata sp. The sequence continues at coordinate 58,954 of NZ_JBHYGG010000057.1, read as the reverse complement.
CGAGACCGGCAACGGCCCGCAGGCCCGGCTCCTGATCGAGCAGGCCGCGACCGAGGACCCGGCGCACCCGGACGTGCTCCTCACGAACGCGAGCTTCGCGCTCGCCGAGGGCCGCGTCACCGACGCCGTCCTGGGCTGCACCGCGGCGCTGGCCGCGACCGACTCGGCCCGGTGGGACGCCGACACCAAGAAGAAGTACCAGCGCGAGGCCCGGCTCGGGCTGGCCGCCGCGTTCGAGGCCCGCGGGGACAGCGCGTCGGTGAGGACGCACCTCGCCGCGCTCCTCGACGCCGACCCCCGGAACGCCGCCCTCCGCCAGCGCCTCGCCCGCACGCTGTTCCTCGTCGACAAGCCCGACGAGGCGTTCGCCGAACTCCAGGCCGCCCACAAGGAAGACCCGACGCTCGACCCGCCGCAGATGTCGATGGCGCAGCTCTGGACCGCGAAGCACGACTTCGCGAAGGCCGACGAGTGGTACACCAAGGCGGTCGCGGCCCACCCGAACGCCGCGAAGGTTCACCGAGCGCTCGCGGGGTACCTGCTCGACCGCGGCCGGCTCGACACCGCAAAGGCGCACCTCGCCGCGGCGCAGAAGCTGGAGCCCGCGTCGCGCGACACCAAGGCGCTCACCGGCCTCACCGCCCGGTACGCGAAGGACTACCCCGCCGCGGCCGCGGTGTTCGAGGAGCTGGTGCGGGACCACCCGTCGTTCGGGTTCGGCGTGGTGAACCTGGCGCTCGTTCTGGCCGAGTCGGGCGACGCGACGGGCAAGCGGCGGGCGACGGAGCTGGCCGAGGGGTACGCGAAGCAGAACCCGCGGGCCGGCGAGCCGCGTGCGGTGCTGGCGTACTGCCTGTTCAAGGCCGGCCGCACCGCCGACGCCGAAAAGGTGGCCCGCACGACCGCCGGCGGCGCGCTGTCGCCCGACGCGGCGTACTTCGTCGCCCGCGTACTCGCCGACCGCGGCGCGACCGACGACGCGCAGAAGATCCTCCGCGCCGCGTCCGAGAGCAAGGACGGGTTCGTGTACCGCAAGGACGCCGACGACCTGCTCGCCGACCTCGACAAGAAGAACCCACCCCCGCCGAAGAAGTAGGCGACGGCGACCGGAGCCCTCGCACGCATTCGAGTGCCGCGGTACAGTACGGGTGTGGTTCGTCACCGGGTGCGGGGGCCGAGATGTCTGCAATCCTTCAGCAGTTGGGCATCGACCGCATGACCGTCGCGGAGCGGATCGCACTCGCCCAGGAAATCCTCGAGACGATCGCGGCCGAGCAGCCGCGCCCGCCGCTCTCGGACGCGAAGCGCCGGGAGCTGGACCGTCGACTCGCGGACCACGCCGCCAACCCCGACGATTGCGTCCCGTGGGAGGAAGTCCGCGCGGCCGCTTTCGCAAGGTTCAGCAAGTGAGCACGCCCGTTATCCTGCGCCGCGCCGCCCAGCGCGAGTTCGACGGCGAACCGATGTTGATGGGTTCGGAGCGCGACCGATGACGGAAGCGGAGTGGCTGGCGTGCGAACAGCCTGATGAACTGCTCGACTCTCCGTACTGTGTCGACAGCCGCAAATACCGTCTGTTCGCGTGTGCCTGTGCTCGTCGAGTGCTTCTATACCTCAAGGACTCGCGGTGTACTGAAGCACTCGACGCATCTGAAGCACTTGCTGATGGCATTCTCAGCCTCGAGCAACGGGCAGCGTTAGCAGCCGGTCGATTTGCAGGTGGGGATACCGAACGGGAGAAGCGTGCCGCCATTGCTGTGCTTTTCGCATGTGTGCAGAGTGATTTGATACGCCGAGCAGCGGGTCAGGCTCGGTTCGCTGTTGGAGGAAGATCCACCTCGAAGGTGAAAGTTGAAGCGATTCGGCAGGCTAATCTTGTGCGCGACGTCTTCGCCAACCCGTTCCGGCCCGTGGCGTTCTCACCAGAGTGGCGCACCTCAACGTCCATCGCGCTCGCGCGTGGGATGTACGAAGCGCGCGACTTCGGCGCGATGCCGATCCTCGCTGATGCGCTGCAAGACGCCGGGTGCGACAGCTCCGACGTGCTCGACCACTGCCGCGGGCCGGGGCCGCACGTCCGCGGGTGCTGGGTCGTCGATCTCGTGCTGGGGAAGGAGTGATCGCGATCTTGAGCCCCGGAGGGGCGGCGGATGGTAGCCAGGGGTGCGGCCCGCTTCGGGCAAACCCCTGGTCCCGGAACCGACGCCGGGGACCAGGGGTTGCCGCTCGAGGACTCGCTCCACCCCTGGCTACCATCCGCCGCCCCTCCGGGGCTCCAAACCCAACCGGAACAGCCCCCGCGGTCACCACCCGCCGTCTTCGAGGATGGCGGGGTCGCGGCCGAGCTTGTTGCGCTTCAGGAGCGCGTCGGCGGCGGCGAGCTTGTACAGGTCGCCGAGGGTCGGGTAGTTGTAGCACGTGTTCATGAACAACTCCGCGCCGGCCCCGATCATCAGCGCCGTCAGCCCGATGTGAACGAGTTCCGTCGCCTGCTCGCCGATCACGTGGACCCCGAGCAGCTTCATGTCCGACGCCTGGAAGATCAGCTTCAGGAACCCGGTCTTGTCGCCGATGATCTGGCCCCGCGGGTTGTGCGCGTAGTCGCCGCGGCCCACCACGTAGTCGATCCCCTTCTCCCGCACCTGCGCCTCGGTCAGCCCGGCCGTGCTCAGCTCGGGGATCGTGTAGATGCCGGCCGGGAGCACCGCCGCCAGCGTCTTCTTGAAGTCCGACCCGCAGGCGTGGCACGCGGCGACGCGGCCCTGCTCGGCGCTCGTCGAGGCCAGCGCCGGGAACCCGATCACGTCGCCGACCGCGTAGATGTGCGGGACCGTGGTCCGGTAGTGCTCGTCCACCGGGACGAGCCCGCGGCTCGACAGCCCGACGCCGGCCGCGGCCGGGTTCAGCTCGGCCGTCGGGCTCGTGCGGCCGGCGCACACGAGCAAGTGATCGACCAGCACCTCGTTGCCCGACGTGAGGGTCAGCACGATCTCCCCGATCCGCGGGGCCTCGCACTTCACCACGTTCTCCTTCCAGTGGAACACCACCCCTTGGCGGGTCATGGAGGCCGCGAGCGCCTTCGAGAGGTCGGCGTCGAGGAACGGGAGCAGCGTGTCGCGGCCGTCGATGAGGTGGACCCGGGTGCCGAGTACCGCGAACATGCACGCGTACTCGCTGCCGATCACCCCGGCCCCGATCACCGCCAGCGACCGCGGCATCGCCGTGAGGTACAGCAGCTCGTCCGAGTCGTGGACCCGGTTGTGCTCGAACGGGAACATGGCCGGGCGGCTCGGGACCGACCCGATGGCGATGATGATCTTCTCGCCGCGGAACAGCCCGCCGCTGCCCGTCGCCGACGCCCCGACCCGCACCGTGTGGGCGTCGACGAAGCTCCCGGTCCCCTGGAGCACCGTGACGCCGAACCGGTCGAGCAGGTGCCGCGACTGGGCCGCCTCGACGGTGCGGACCTGCCGCTCGTGCCGCAGGAAGTCGTCAACGGTCGCCTCGCGGCGGAGCGACAGGTCGACGCCGTAGAGCGCACGGGCCTTGAGCCCCGAGAGCGCGAGGGCGGTTTCGCGGAGGGTCTTGCTGGGGATGGTGCCGGTGTTGATCGCGGCCCCGCCGACGGTCGCGCTCCGCTCGACGACGGCGACCTTCTTGCCGAGCAGCGCGGCGGTGTTGGCCGCGGCGCACCCGGCCGGCCCGGCCCCGATCACGACCAGGTCGAACTCGTTGACGGCCGGTGTGGGCATGGCGAACTCCGCGGCGTGAGGTGTGCCATTGGTTTTAGGAGTTCGCGGCGCGCGTGCCTCCCAAAGTAGGTCACTCGCCCCGCGAGTGACCCCCGCCGCGCTCCGCGCCTCACCGACGTGTTCGGACGCACAGGACCGCGACTCGCGGAGCGAGTCGCCTACCGAGAAACGGAAACGCCCGGGTCTCCCCGGGCGTTATCGCGTCGTGCTCGTGCTCGATCACCGCGTGCGGGGCAGTTCGGGCGGGCCCAGGACCGGCGGCGGGTAGCTCGGGGCCGTCGGTGCCGCGGCCGGGCGGGTCGGCTCGTTGGCCGGGGCGACCCCGCGGACGGCCCGGACCGGCGGCTCCAGCAGCGGCATCGCCGGGGCGGCCGAGGTGCGGAGCTCCGTGCGGGGCGTCCCGGTCGCCGCGGCGGTGCTGGCGTGGGTCGCGGCCGGCTTGTCGTTGCCCGGGGCGGCCCCGCGGGCCACGAGCCGCGACGGCGGGGTGCGGAGCGCGTCGAGCCAGGCCCGCTCCAGCGCGTCGATCGACTCGAACCCGTACACCTTGCGGGCCGCCTCGTTCCAGCTCTCGGCCGTGTTGCCGTTCATGCCGCCGCCGAGGAACTGCAGCAGCTTCCCGCGGCCCTCGCGGCCGTTGCCGCCCTTCTCGACGAGGTAGGCCGTCACCGAGTACCCCTGGGCGTACAGCACGGTCATGTCCCGCGGGTACTCGGTCATGCGGAACAGGGTGCGGAGGACGAACGCGCGGCCGGCGTTGAGGATCTCGCGGCACCGGACGTCGTGGCTGAACCGCTCCTCGTCGTTCTCGCTGAGCACGCTCCCGCCCTCGTCGGCCCACCGCGGCACCGGGCGGCCGAAGTGGTGGGCCAGCACGGTGTGGGTGACCTCGTGGGGGAGCACACTGTAGAGGAGCTGCTTGGCGTCGCCGCGGATCTCCATCCGCTGCGACGAGACGACCGGGCGGCCCTGGTCGGACCCGAACGTGAACGTGGTGGCCCCGCCGGCGGAGCCCATCGACACCTGGACCTGGAGCGGGCACTTGCGGGGCCACTGGGGCATCTCGTGGCCGAGCCAGTCGAGCGCCTTCTCCTTGCGGTAGGCCTCGGCCATCTCGCCGAACTTGCGGGCGAGCTCCGGGGTCGGGGCCTCGACGCTGAAGTTCGGCGTTTCGAAGTTGGCAGCGGTCGCGGCGCCCGGGGAGGCCAGGGCGGCGAGGACCAGCGCAGAGTAGAACCGACGAAGCGTCATTCCCTTGACCTCCGTGGAGACGACGCCGAGCCGTATCGTGCGGCTCTGGTGTAAAGCAAGGGGCGTCAGGAGTCTAACCGCAACCGGTGTGCCGGGCAGAAAACTGCGGCCGGTCGCGCAGAAATGTGCCGGCTTAACGTGCGTCTCGGACTGGTGTTCGGAATCGTGTGCGGCGTGCGGGTGGTTCCGGCACGCCGGCCAGCCGGTGTAGAAGTTACAGTTCCCCGGAACAAACCAGCCGGCGTGCAAGATTTACAGGGGCGCGGGGGCGACCGACTGGGGCTCGGCTCCCACCGGTCGATCGGGGCGGATTGACTGGCCTTGGCTGAAGTGCGGGTTCCGGGGACAATACGCCGACGGGCCGGTCCGCCCGCGTCGTGACCCCGGAGTCGCTCAGTGGCCAACCTCAACCCGCTCCTCGACCCCGCGTCGCAGTCGTCCGCGTCGATCGCCCTCCCGCCGGTCGCCGAGCCCCCCGCCGAGCAGCCGAACGTCCTCCTCGCCGTGCTGCGGCGGTGGCCGTGGCTCGTCCTCGGGCTCGCCGTCGGCGTCGTCCTCGGCCTGCTCTTCCACATGCAGCGGACCCCGGTGTACCAGTCCACCGCGGAACTCATGGTCGTCAAGAGCCGGCCCGACATGGTCGCCGGCGGGGCCGGCGACGCCCGCGTGCAGTATCTAGAGGACTACATCGGCCCGCAGGTCATCCTGCTCGGGTCGGAGGCGATCCTGAAGGTCGCCGCGGAGCGAAGGCTCGACGAGCAGAAGCCGTTCCAGAACCCGCCCCCGGACGGGGCCGCCGAGCGGGTCGCGTACATGAAGGCCCGGTTCGCCGTGGCCCGCGTCAAGGAGGCCGGGTCGAACACGCCGAGCAACGTGCTGCAACTGTCGTTCAAGTCGCTCCACCCGGCCGACGCGCCGAAGTACCTGCGGGCCATCATCGCCGCCTACAAGGACGAACTCACCGGCGTGTACGAGGACGCCTCGGTCCGCCAGCTCAAGCTCCTCGACGAGCAGATCGCCCGGCTCAAGCGCGGGCTCAACGACACCCGGGTGCAGCTCGACGAGGCCGAGCGGAAGCTCCGCGGGGTCATCGACCCGGCGACCGGCGCGGTCCTCGTGCCGGGCATCAGCCAGGAGACGCCCGAGCGGGTCCAGCAGCGGATCAGCGACAACCGGTCTTCGCAGAACACCCGGGAGCTCGACAAGATCGTGATCGAGAACCGGCTCAAGCAGATCCGCGACGCCGGGAAGACCCGGGCCGAGCGGCTCGCGACGATGGCCAAGCTCGGGATCGCCAACGACCGCCCGTTCCTGTTCGGCGACGTCAAGGACCCCGAGTCGATGCTCGCGCACCTCAAGTACAAGAAGGGCGAGCTGGGCACCCGCCTCGGGCCGGGCCACCCGGACATGGCCGCCCTCAACAGCCAGATCAAGGTGCTCGAGGACGAGGTCGCGGCCCGCGGCGGGCCGGCGGAGGACGAACTCGAGCGGTACCGGCGGAAGCTCGAGAGCGAACTCGGGGCGATCACCGCCCAGCTCGACATCCTCGCCCGGCGGATCGAGGCCGACGAGGAGACGGCCCGGAACGTGGCCCCGGTGCAGCAGGCGATCCGCAACAGCGAGGAGCGGCTCAAGCAGACCGCGGCCGAGCTGCAGGCGGCCGAGAAGGAGAAGGACCGGGTCAGCGGCTCGCGATCGGCCGGCGCGTACGAGGTCCGGGACGTGACCAAGCCGGCCGACGGGGGCCAGGTCGCCCCGGTGCTGCTCCAGTCGCTCATGCTCGGCGCGGTCCTCGGGCTGCTCCTCGGGGGCGGGCTGGCGCTGCGGGCCGAACTCGGCGACCGCGGGTTCCGGTCCCCGGAGGACGTCCGCCGCCGGCTCGGGCTGCCGATCCTCGCGCACGTCCCGGTGATCCGCGCGAACCAGCCCAACGAGGTGACGCCGATCGCGGCGATCGACCCGACCCTGGTGGTGTGGCTCCGCCCCAAGACGGCCGAGGCCGAGGCGGTCCGCGGGCTCCGCACGCAGCTCCTGTTCAGCGTCGCCAACCGCAACCACCAGGTGATCCAGATCACCAGCCCGATGAGCGGGGACGGGAAGAGCACGACGGCCGCGAACCTGGCGATCGCGCTGGCCCGGGCCGACAAGCGGGTGGTGCTCGTGGACTGCGACTTCCGGAAGCCGCGGGTCCACAAGCTGTTCGGCCTGGCGAAGCCGGCCCTGGGCCTGGCCTCGGTCGTCGCCGACCAGGCCGACCTGGGCGACGCGATCCAGGGGTGCGAGGTCGAGAACCTGTCGCTGCTGCCGTGCGGGCCGATCCCGGCGAACCCGGCCGAGCTGCTCACCAGCCCGAAGTTCCAGGACGTGCTCTCGGACCTGCGGGCGAGCTACGACTTCGTGCTGCTCGACACGCCCCCGGTGCTCGCGGTGTCCGACCCGGCCGCGGTCGCCCCGCGGGCCGACGGGGTCATCATCGTGTTCCGCATGACCCCCGCCGCCGGCCCGAACATGGAGCGGGCGAAGCAGGAGCTCGTGGCGGTGAGCGCGCACCTGCTCGGCGTCGTCATCAACGCCTCGTCCGAGCAGCACGCGAACTACGGCTACGGCTACACGTACAAGTACGACTACCAGTACTCGGACTCGTACACTGACCAGAAGAAGTAGACCCTTGCCGCGAGAGGCTCGGCGAACCGGGCACCGCCATGACCCCGCTCGCCGACACCCACGTCCACCTGCTCGCCGGCCTCGACGACGGCCCGCCCACGGCGGACGAGGCGGTCGCCATGTGCCGCGCGATGGCCGACGAAGGGGTCCGCCACGCCACCGCGCTCGCCCACCAGAACGCCGGCTACCCGGCCAACACCGCGGACCGGCTGCGGGCCGCCGCGGCCCACCTCGCCGGCGAACTCGCCGCCCGGAGCGTGCCCCTCACCGTGTACCCGACCGGCGAGGTCATGCTCTCGCCGACCACGCTCGAGGACTGGCGGTCCGGCGCGCTGCTCTCCGTCGGCGGGCACGACCAGTGGCTCCTCGTCGAGATGCCGCACGCGCTGTTCCTCGACGTGCTCCCGCTCGCCGAGGCGTTCCGCCCGCACGGGGTCCGGCTCATCGTCGCGCACGCCGAGCGGTACCCCGAGCTGCTCTACGACCCGGCCCGCACCGAGCGGTGGATCGCCGCCGGGTGCATGATCCAGGTGACCGCGGCCGCGCTGGCCGACCCGTGGGAGCACGGCATGGAGCGGGCGCTCCGCGACTGGGTGAGCGGCGGGTTCGTTCACGTGATCGGGTCCGACGGGCACGGCACCGCGTTCCGCCCGCCCCACCTCGCGGCCGGGTTCGAGCGGCTGGTGAAGTGGGCCGGCCGGCCCGCGGCCGAGCGGATCGCGAGCCTGTGGGGGGTGTCGGTGCTCCAGGGGCTCCCGGTCCAGGTGCCGCCGCCCAAGCCGCCCCCGCGGAGCTGGTTCACCCGGCTGTTCGGCGGCTGAGCGTCACGCCGCGACCGGCGCGCGGCGCTGCCCCGTCAGTGGCGACATTTTCTCCGCGGGTGGTTGACGCGGGGCCCCGCGCCGGACAAGAATAGCACCCGTAGCCTCAGTGCCCCCCAAATCGCTGCCACGGTTTCGGGCCACGTTCCACCGGCGGGAACCCCGCCGCGCCCGGGAACTGCGCCCCCCGCCCGTACCCCTGACCACCCCGCCGCCGGCCTCCTTTCCCCCAGTGGGAGCGAGTCACCCCGATGATCCACACCCGGTCCCGCGGTCCCGCCGCGCTCGCACTGTTCGGCTTCATGGCCCTTACCGGGGGACTCACGTCCCCCGCTCGCCTGGGCGCGCAGCCGACCGCCGAGCAGCAGGCCGACGTGCTCCTGAACGTCGCCCGCAAGGCGTACGCGGAGGCGAACCCGCAGTTCGCCGCCGAGCGGTTCCGCGAGTTCCTCCAGAAGTTCGGCGGCCACAAGGACGCGCACTCGGCCCGGCTCGGGCTCGCCGTCGCGCTCCTCGACCTGCCCGACCGGAACTACCAGGCGGCGCTCGAGGCCGTCACCCCGGCGGCCAACGACGGCGCCTTCCCGGACCGCGGCCTCGCCCTCTACTACGCCGGCGCGTGCCGCCGCGGGCTCGCCCAGAAGGAACTCGCCGAGGGGGCCGCCAAGCCCAACGAGATGCCGCAGCGGCAGAACAACGCGAGCGGCCACTTCGCCGAGGCGAACAAGTTCTTCGCCGCCGCCCGCGACGCCTTCGAGAAGAAGACCCCGCCCGACGCCGAGTGGGCCGCCCGCAGCCGGTGCGACCTCGCCGAGACCGAGCTGCGGCTCGGCAAGGCGAAGGAGGCCCGCGCCACCGTCGAGCCATTCGCGAAAGACGCGGCGCTCGCCAAGAGCAAGTTCCGCCCGCTCGGGCTGTACTACCACGGGTTCGCCGCGGTGCTGCTCAACGACTTCCCGGCCGCCGAGAAGTCGCTCGGCCAGCTCGCCCCGTTCGACCAGCCGTTCGGGCTCCACGCCCGGTACCTCCTCGGCCGCGTCATGTCGAACGACCAAAAGGCCGAGGCCGCGGTCGCGTTCCAGGCGGTCCTCACCGGGTACGAGGAGCAGAAGAAGGCGGCCGCCGCGGCGCTCCAGCAGCCCGACAAGTTCAAGAACGACCCGTGGGAGAAGGCCCGGCTCGAAGCACTCGTCAAGAACCCCGCACCCGACTACGTCGCCGGGGCCGCGTTCTACGGCGCGTGCCTCAACTACGAGGCCGGCAAGGTCGGCGAGGCGCTCCCGAAGTTCCAGGCGTTCGCCAAGGAGTACGCGGCGTCGCCGCTCAAGGACGACGCGCAGCTCCGCACCGGGTTCTGCCTCGTGCAGTCCAAGGCGTTCGACGAGGCAGCGAAGACGCTCCAGCCGCTCACCAACCACCCCAAGCTCAGCGACCAGGCGCACTACTGGCTCGGCAAGGCGCAGCTCGGGCTGGCGCTCGCGACCGACCCGAACAACCCGAACGCCCGCACCCAGGCGTTCAACACCGCGATCGCGACCCTCCGCGCGGCGGCCGACCGGGCGAACCAGCTCGGCGGCCAGGACCCGGACGCCAAGGCCCGCCGGCCCGAGATCCTCCTCGAACTCGCCGACGCGCTGCTGACCGCCGGCCAGCCCCAGCCCGCGGCGCAGGTGTACGACCAGATCCTCAACGAGAAGCTCCTGCCGGCCCGCACCGAGGAGACCCTCCAGCGGGCCATCGCGGCGTACCACCTCGCCAACGACGTCAACAGTTCCGAGGCCCGCGTCGCCGCGTTCCGCCAGCAGTTCCCGAACAGCGCGCTGACCCCGCTCGCGCTGTTCCGCAGCGCCGAGAACGCATTCCGCAAGGCCGAAGAAGTCAAGAAGCAGAACAACCCGGCCGCCACGAAGGCCGCGTTCGCCGAGGCCGCGAAGAGGTACGACGAGGTCGTCGCCAAGTTCCCCGAGTTCGAGCGGGCCGGCCGCGCCCGGTACGGGCTCGGGCTGTGCCTGATCGCGCAGGAGGACTGGGAGAAGGCCGCGGCGGCGCTCGACGCGATCCCGGCCCCCGAGCGCACCGGCGACCTCGCCCCGGTCGGCTACGTCCTGGCCGACTGCCTGATCCGCCTCGCGCCGAACAAGGCCGAGGACGCGCTCCAGGACAACATTCTGCGCGAGAAGCTCACCGCCGCCGCCGGCCTGCTCGACGCCTTCGTCGCCGCCAACCCCAAGGCCCCGGAAGCGCCGGACGCCCTCATCAAGTTCGCCCTGTGCCAGAAGCGGCTCGGCACCCAGCTCGCGCCGGGCAACGAGCGGAACGACGCCTTCAACAAGGCCCGCGGGGCGCTGGAGAAGGTCACCAGCGACGCGGCCTACAACCAGTCGCCGCTCGTCGGCACGGCCCACCTCGAACGCGCCAAGGTGCTCGCACTGCAAGGGGACAAGGGGAACGCGGTCAACGCGCTGCGGCAGTTCGCGAACGACCCGCTCCAGAAGTCGCCGGTCGCGCCGCTCGCGCACGTCACGCTCGCCACACTGCTCCGCGAGCAGAACCAGGCCCCGCAGGCCGTGGAGGCGCTCCAGCAGGCCCGGCAGAAGTTCGAGGGCCAGCTCGCCGGCGACCCGGCCCGCGCCGAGTGGGTCGCGCTGCTCCGCTACCACCACGGCGTCGCGCTCTTCGAAGCCGGCAAGCCGGCCGACGCGCGGGCCGCGTTTGACCAGGCCGTGCAGGCCGCGAACAACAAGCCGATCGCCGCCGAGGCCGCGCTGAAGGCGCTCCAGTGCCAGACCGAGGAGACCAAGAAGAAGATCGCGGAGATCGAGAAGGAGAGGGCCCAGCCGAACCTCACCGCGGCGCAGGTCGCGGCCGTCGACAACAAGGTGAAGGCCGCGAAGGGCGAGTTGAACACCGTCGCCCAGCAGTTCCTCCAGCGCGCCGAGCAGTACAAGCAGGCGCTGCCGACCAGCGACGCCCGCGCCCGCATGCTCTACGACGCCGCGTGGACCGCACGCGCCGCCGACACCGACCCGGCCCCCGCGTACACGAAGCTCCTCGCCGAGTTCCCCGACCTCGCGGTGTCGGTCGAGGGCCGGCTCGAACTCGCGGAACTGCTCGCCGAGAAGAAGCCCGACGACGCGATCAAGCTGCTCAAGGAAGCGATCGACAAGGAGCCGACCGACAAGCCGACGCCGCCCGAGTCGCTCGAGCGCGTCCGCATCCGGCTCGGCGGCGCGCTGTTCGACAAGAAGGACTTCCCCGCCGCACAGGGCCAGTTCGACTCGGTCGCGAACAACGAGAAGTCCCCGCACCGCGGGCAGGCGCTGTACCGCTCGGCCGAGTGCCTGCTCGCCCAGGGCAAGGCCGACGACGCCGCGAAGAAGTTGGTGATCTTCCGCGACAACGGCGCGTTCCACAACGTCCCCGGGGTGAGCGACCGCGCCGTGCTGCGGCTCGGCCACGCCTACCTCGAACTGAAGCAGTGGGAGCTGGCGCGGCAGGCGTTCGAGGTGGTCATCGCCCGGTACGGTAACAACAACCCGTGGGCGGTCGACGCGCGGTACGGCATGGGGCTCGCGCTCCAGAACCAGAACCGCTACCCCGACGCGATCAACACGTACGTGCTGATCACCCAGGCGACGCAGGACGAGCGCGCCGGCCGCGCCCGGCTGCAGATCGGCGAGTGCCAGGCGAAGCAGAACAAGTGGAAGGAGGCCGGCGACGAGTTCCAGACGGTCTACCTGGTGTACGACATCCCCGAGCTGAAGTGGACCGCGATGCTGGAGCACGCCCGCGTGCTCGACGCCGAGAAGAAACCCGACGCCGCCGTAAAGCTCCTCGAGCGCGTCGTCAAGGACGCCCCGAAGGACAGCGAGTGGACCAAGGCCGCCGCCGAGCGACTGGAGAAGCTGACGCCGAAGAAGTGACCGCGGCGAGTGGTGAGTGGTGAGTGGTGAGTGGTGAGTGGGTGGAACCGGGAGATGTCGAAGGTGGCTGGCAAACCGCCACGGAGGGCGGCCCCTACCGGAGTGTTCGCGTTTGGTTCGTAGGGGCCGCCCTCCGTGGCGGCCCGCGTGAGGCCAAAGGTTTCGACACGGCAACCGGATGCCGATGGGCAACAAGTTCAACGGGCGTCCGATGCAAACCAAAGGTGAGTACCTCGCGCTGGTTCGCACCCGTCCTTGGGGTTTTAGCACGAGCATGAGCTTGGGTTTGCCCGCCGAGTGGGTCCGAGAAGCCTGGGACTTACCCGAGGTGCAAGGCGAAGTGATCCCGGGCGGGATCCTCCGCGACGTGAGCAAGACGGGTTCGCTTTGTCAGCGAGGGGACTATCTTTCTTGGCTTTCCGAAACCCTCTCGGCCGCTCAGGTGGTGCGATTGTACCTCGACATCCGTGCGGCGTGTGCGACCCGCGAAGAGGAGTTCCGACCCGAGTTTTTGGCTGCCTTCGCACAACACGCGGACGCGATCCCGCCCCCACTGAGTCGCGGTGAAGTGGCGGAGATTCTCGGACTAACGGCGGAAGAGGCTGAGGCGTACTGGCGCGAGGTGGACACGCCGCGCACGCTTCAACTGGGACCGGGAATCGAGAGCGACGAAGACATTCCGTTTTGAGGCTTCCCCGAAGGGATGGGACGAATGATTCGGCGATTCGTTCCGGACCGCACGCGATTGATTCCGGGGTGAGGGGACGTCGGTGTCCGGGCGAACCCCGGGTCGCACGCGACCGCAACAGCCCCGAATCGCACGAGTTACGCTCCCGGACCAGCGCCCCGAAATTGCTCGAACGGTCTTTCTTCCGGTCTTGTGTGGTTGATTCCGGACTCCAGGATGATTCCGGACGTGGGGTGGGTGAGTCGCCCGGAATCAATGAGAAGTGTTCAAGTGACTTGACGCGGTGGGTTTCGTTCGTCTGAGACACCCCGAGGAGGTTCCTGCGATGGCGACGAATCGTTCACGGAAGGCGTGGCTGGTGGCGGCCGCGGCGGCCGTCGCGGCCACGCTCGCCGGCCCCCAGCGGGCCGGCGCCTACGTCGAGGTGCCCATCACCCTCGCCGACATGATCAAGCAGTCCACCAACGTCGTGCAGATGCAGGTGACGAAGGTCGACCGCGAGAAGAACCTGATCATCTTCACCAAGCTCCAGGACATCAAAGGGAAGCACCCGCAGAACGAGATCAAGCACAACATCGGCCGCGGCGGGCTCCGGCCCGGCGAGTGGGAGGAGATCATGAAGTGGGCGGAGGTCGGCAAGCTCGCCACCTTCTTCCACAACGGCGGGGCCAGCGAGACGTACTTCGGCCGGTCGTGGTACCAGGCGTACCCGCAGGGCGAGTGGTGGGGCATGTCGCACGGCGAGCCGTTCCTGCTCCGCAGCTACGCCGGCAAGATCGACAAGCTCCCCGGCATCTGCGCCGACATCATCGACGGCAAGGAGGTCATCGTCCCGTGCATGGTGGACGGCGACAAGGAGGCGATCCACAAGAAGACCGCCCGCATCCAGCGGCTCAAGACGAGCCTGAAGAACATCGACTACAACCCGAAGCGCGACTTCGTCGGCTGGGGCGGCGAGGACATCCGCACCCTCAAGGGGATGCCGGGGTTCGACCGGTTCGCCAGCCTCACCAAGCTCGACGCCGAGGCGCAGTCGGTCACCGCCATCGACTTCGACAACGACGGCAAGCCCGACGTGTGCCTGTGCGGGGCGAACAAGGTGTCGCTGCTCCAGAACGGCGGCGACGGGTTCATCGAGACCCCCCTGCCCGGCCTCACCGGCGGCGCCCGCGCCGCGGTGTGGGCCGACGTCAACGGCGACGGGCTCCCCGACCTGCTGCTCGCCACGCCGACCGGGCCTAAGCTGTTCGTGAACGCTGGTAAGGGCCAGTTCCGCGACGAGTCGGCCCGGCTCCCGAAGGAACTCGCGTACAACCTCACCGCGGCCGCGTTCGGCGACTTCGACGGCGACGGCAAGCCCGACGTTCTCCTCGCGAACGGCTACCACGGGCTGCGGCTCTATCGCAACAGCCGCGCCGACGCGACGAAGGTGGTCCTGCCGACGCTCGGCGACACGTACGCGATCGGCATGTTCCGGGCCGGCAACCCGGCGGACAACTTCAAGACCGAGTTCCCGGTCGAGAAGGACCCGTTCACGCCCGCAAAGGAGTACAAGGGCAAGCGCGACGTGCCGGTGAAGTGGGCCAAGAAGGAGTTCAAGGACGGCGAGCCGGCCAGCCTCGCGGACCTCGGCGGGAACTCCGCCGCGTACGTCCACCGCGAGCTGGAGATGAGCGCCGCGGGCGTCGTGCCGGTCAGCATCACCTGCGCGAACCCGTTCATCGTGTGGGTGAACGGCGAGAAGGTCCACAGCCAGGACGCGGCCAAGCCCGACGGCGTCGGCCTGGCGCTCAAGCTCCCCGCGGGCAAGAGCCGGTTGCTCATCAAGATGACGAACGCCGAGCAGCCGCACGCCTACACGTTCGCGGTCGGCACCGCGGCCGGCGGCGCGGCGGGGCCGTGGTTCGAGGACGTGTCGGAGGCCTGGGGGCTCGGGCCGAACGGGCTGTGCGCCGACCTCAAGGGCGACACCCTCGCGGTCGCCGACCTGACGGGCGACGGCAAACCCGACGTGCTCTACGGGGCCGGCACCGGCGTCCTGCTCGTCAACGCGGGCGGCAAGTTCGCGCACAAGGCCGACGCGAACATCGGCTACAAGACCGGCAAGGTCGGCCCGGCGCTCGGCGACTTCGACGGCGACGGGCACCTCGACCTGTTCGTCCCGCAGGCCGACGGAAAGTGCAAACTGCTGCGGAACGACGGCACCGGCAAGTTCACCGACGCCACGGGTTCGGCCGGCGACCTCGCGAAGGAGATCCCGAGCGCCGTGTCCGCGGCGTGGGGCGACTTCGACAACGACGGGAAGCCGGACCTTCTCGTGTGCTGCCTTCGCGGCACGAACAGATACTTCAAGAACACCGGCAACGGCGCGTTCGCCGAGAAGTCGGCCGTTGTGGGGCTGAACACGAAGGTGTTCAACTCGCAGGCCGCGTGCCTCGCCGACCTCAACGCCGACGGGCAACTCGACGTGATCTTCAGCAACGAGGGCCAGGAGTCGTGCGCCCTGTTCGGTGTGCTCACCCCCGGCGGCCCGCTCACGCCCGTGACCGTCGCGCTCAACGGCAGCCAGGTGCTGAGCGGCGGCAAGGTGGTCGTCAAGGACGCGAGCGGCAAGGCGGTCGCGACGTCGCAGACCGCCGGCGGCGACGCCCGCGGCGGGCAGTCCGGCCAGAGCCCGCGGTTCGTGCTCGCCCCCGGCGCGTACAAGCTCGAACTCACCGGGGCCGACGGCAAATCGCTGGTGAAGGACGTGACTGTGGCCACCTCGCCGATGACGGTCAAGGTGCAGTAAGCCAGGATTCACCGCAGAGAACGCAGGGACCGCAGGGAAAGAACAACGAGTTTCAGAAAGGCTCTCAATGTCGCTTCGATCTCTCCTCGTCTCCCTCTGCGTTCTCCGCGTGCTCTGCGGTGGGTCCTTTCTGTGTGGCGAGTCCGCCGCCGCGGAGCCCGGCCCGTGGGGCACGTACCGCGGCACCCCGCAGCGCACCGGCAACACCGACAACCGGGCCGGCCCCGAGAAGCCGGTGGTGCTGTGGGCGATCAAGTCGAACGACCACTTCCTCGCCGCGCCGGTGCCGGTGAAGGACTCGATCCTCGTGGCCGGCGTCGGCGCGTTCAACCGCCCGACGGTTACGCTGTTCCCGCTCACCGAACAGCCGCCGACGAAGGCGACGTGGGCGAAGTCGGCCCCGTACCTGAAGCTCGCGTCGGTCAGCTCGCCCGCGGTGGCCGGCGAGTACCTCGTGTTCGGCGACGGCATGCACCAGGACTCGGGCGGCGTGCTGCACTGCATCAGCGCGGCGACCAGCAAGCCGGTGTGGCAGCTCACCCTCCCCGGCGAACTGATCCACCTCGAAGGCGGCCCGGTCGTCGCCGGGAACCGCGCGTACATCGGCGGCGGCGCGGCCGGCGTCATCTGCGTCGAGACGGACAAGGCGACGCTCGACGGCAAGGAGCACGACCTCGCCACCGTTGCCACGATGCAAGAGGCGAAGTGGAAGGAGTTGTCCGCGAAGTACGAGGAGCTGAAGGCCAAGAAGGACGACTTCGCCATCCCGCCGGACGACAGCCAGTTGCTCAAGTTCGCCCCCAAGAAGGTGTGGCAGAAGGGCGAGGTGAAGTGGCACGTCGACGCGCCGGTGAACCTCGCGGGCGACACGCTCCTCGTGCCGACGTCGTTCCTCGACAAGGAGAAGGTCGGCGAGCGGGCGCTGTACGCGCTCAACGCTGCGACCGGCGAGACGGTGTGGAAGCGCGAGCTGGCGCTCAACCCGTGGGGCGGCGCGACCGTCGCCGGCGACCTCGCCATCGTCCCCGGCAGCTCTATCGGGTACTACCTCAAGGAACTCAAGGGCGCGAAGGGCGACGTGACCGCGCTCGACCTGAAGACCGGCGAGGTGAAGTGGAAGAAGGACGTGCCCGGCGGCGTGGTCGGGGCGGTGGCGGTCAGCGACGGGCTGGCCGTGTTCACCGCCACCGACGGCAAGGTGCGGGCGCTGAAGACCGCCGACGGCGAGCGGGCGTGGCTGTACGACTGCAAGCTCCCGGTGTTCGCGCCGCCGGCCGTCGCCGGGGGCGTGGTGTACGCCGCGGACCTCAACGGCGTCGTCCACGCCATCGACCTGAAGACCGGCGCCCCGAAGTGGACCCTCGCGGCTGCAAAAGACGGCGGCGCGCCGGGGATGGTGTACGGCGGCGTAACGGTCCACGGCGGGAAGGTGATCGTGGCGACGTGCAACCTCGAGGGCCCGAACGCGGGCAAGGAAACCGTCGTCGTGTGCATCGGGACCAAGTGATACCGGATCTGTTGGGTTCGGATTGGTCCGAGCCCGAGCGCCGAGCGAGGGTAACGTTGACCCTCGCTCGGCGCTC